>JBBQRS010000049.1:0-32846 GCA_038214535.1 Anaerolineae bacterium | reverse complement strand
TACGAAAGCCGCCGCAACTGGGTGCGCGTGCGGAGATGCGTCAAGACCATGAAGAAGAGGGCTACATAGCACAGGAAGGTGTAAAGCCCCTGGCCGCGCACGTAGGAGCCGAACAGGCTGATGCGCGGGACGATGGAGAGGACTGTACTGAGAACATACGCTGCGGTGAGCAACAGCGCCGGCAGCACCAGCGGCGTATGACGGATGCGCTGCCACAGACCCGGCTCCGCCGCGTCTCGCCCGCCCAACCCGTCGAGCCACTGCACGGCCCACGCCACCGCCATTATCAGAACGATGGAGCGCAGCAGGTGAATCTTGTCCGGCTCGAAGACGCGGCTGGTGAGGGTGTTGAAAAAGAGCGGCGTGACCACGAGCACGGCCAACCAGCCGGCTTCGATGATCGCATCACAGATGCGGGAGAGTCGTGTCTGCATAATTTCCTGGTGACGACCTTGTTGCGAAGTCCGGCGACGCCGGGTGCGAAGCCATCTTACCGCAGCGCCGGGTAAATGACAAAGCCTTCGTAGGCTAAACGGTCCTTTCGTAGTGACGGCTTCAGCCGTTTGGCGCGCGTAACGGCTGAAGCCGTCACTACAAGGGGGTAACAGTTTTCTACTTCTGCAACACCTGCGTGTACACCCCCAGCGTGCGATCCACCATCGTCTCCACGTCGAATTCGCGCGACCGGAGCTGCGCCCCGACGCCGAGCGTGCGCCGCAGTTCGGCGTCGCTCAACAGCCGGTTCACCGCGTCGGCCAGCGCCGCCGGGTCGCGTGGCGGAACCACGAGGCCCGTCTCACCGTCGCGGTTCACGTAGGTCGTGCCGGTGCCCAGCTCGGTGCAAACTACCGGCAGCCCGGACGCCATCGCCTCTACCTGCACCAGTCCGAACGCCTCGCTGGGGTGGCTGGCGGGCAGCACAAACAAATCCGCCAGATGATAAATCGCCGAAAGGTCGTCGTCGGGCACATCGCCCAGCCACATTACCCGGTCGCTCACGCGCAGTTGCGTCGCCAGTTCTTCCCACTCGGCGCGCATCGGGCCGCTCCCCGCCACCACCAGCCGCGCCCGGATGCGGGGCAGCGCCGCGATCAACGTATCCAGCCCCTTGTAATAGCGCAGCCGGCCCACGAATAACAGCAGGGGCAGCGGGTCTGTCGCCGCCGCCTGCGCGCCCAGATAGCGATACCGTATCCGGGCCATCTCCGAATCGGTCGGGCGTGTCCCGAAACGCGACAACGCGATACCGTAGGGGATGAGGTGCAGTTTCGCCTGGAAATCCGCGAGATAGGCGCTTTGATGCATCGGCGGGCTGCCGATAATGATGGCGTCTGCGTCGTCCAGCGCCCGCATCATCAGCGGTTTATAGAACTTGAGGATGCTCGCCTGCCGCACCACATCGCTGTGATAGGTCACCACAAAGGGCGTCGCGCGCCCCAGCGCCCACTGGCTCATCTCGCCCACCGGATAGGGAAAGTGCAGATGGACGATATCTGGTTTCTCGCGCAGCCGTTGCAGCGCGAGGCTGGCGCTCAACGGCGTGGAGGCCACGGTGGTCAAGCGCCGAGCGCGTATGACCCGCACGCCATTCTCCCGCGTATCGGTCGTGCGCTTGCCGTCGGGCAGCGTCACCAGCGCCGTCACGGTGTGACCGCGCCGGGCCTGACCTTCGGCCAGCAACTGTAAATGGTTCTCGATACCGCCCATCACCGGGGGATAGTCTTTGTAGATGTGCAGGATATTCATACGATTGTCCGATAGACTTCCAACGTCCGGCGCGCGGCCTGTTCCCAGCTAAACCGGGCCGCCTGCGCCAGACCCTTCGCGCGCATCTCTTCGCGCAAGGCTGAGTTTGCCAGCACCGCCATCATCGCCTCGGCCAGCGCCGCCGGATGCCGGGTATCCACGCGGCGGGCGGCGTTCCCCGCCACCTCCGGCAGGCTCGACCCGTCGGAGCAGATCACCGGCGCGCCGCAGGCCATCGCCTCCAGCACGGGCAAGCCAAACCCCTCGTAAAGCGAGGGGAAGACGAAGAGCGCCGCCCCACCGTAGAGCGCCGGCAGGTCGGCCTCGGCCACCGGACCCAGCCAGCGAACCGGCGCGCTCGCGGCGCGCTCGCGCAGGTGATTGTAGCGGCTGTCCCACGCACCCGCAACCACCAGCGTGCGCCCGGCGACACCGGGGGACGCGGCGATTTGCGCCCATGCGTCCATCAGCCCCGCCAGGTTCTTGTGCGGCTTGTTGCTGCCCACGTAAAGGACGTAATCCGGCGGCAAACCGTAGCGTTTGCCGACCTCCGCAACTGCGTCAGCGCTCAGGAGTCGGAACACGGGATCCGCCGCCAACGGAATCGCCGTGACGCGGTCGGGCAAAATGGAGAAATGCGAAAGCAGATCGGCGCGGGTAGATTCCGAAATCACGATGACCTGCTGCGCCGCGCGCAGCGCCAGCCGCAGCGCCGACCGGAAGAACAACGTCGCCCGCGCGCTGCTCTGCCCCGGCAAGAGCAGCGGGATCAGATCGTACACGGTGAGCACCGTCGGGACGCCGGGTCGGTAGGGCATCAGCAGATAGGCGCTGTGATAGAGGTCGGCGTCCAGCGACTTGAGCAGACGTGGCACGGAGGTCTGCTGCGCGGCCCCGAACGGCGAATCACCCACCTGCACGCGTGTGACGTGCGAGGCGAGCGCCACGGGGTGCGCCGGATCCTCGAGGACGGTCAGGCGCTCATCGGGGCGCAGCAGCGGCGTGAGGGCGTGCGCCAGGTTAACGACATAACGCCCGATGCCGGGGAAATGCGGCGATGCCGTGCGTGCGTCAAGGACGATGTGAGGCATGGTCTGCGATCAGCCTCCGGTAGACCACCAGCGTCTCATCGGCGGCGCGCTCCCACGAGAACTGTGCCGCGCGCCGATAGCCGCGCTGTCGCAGGTCTGCGCGCAGCGCCGCATCGGAGAGCGCCATCCGCAGCGCCGCGCGAATCGCCTCCACATCATAGGGATCGAAAAGCAGCGCCGCGTCGTCCGCGATCTCCGCGATGGCCGTGCCATTCGAGCAGGCTACCGGCGCGCCGGCCGCCATCGCTTCGAGCACCGGCAGGCCAAACCCTTCATAGATGCTGGGGACGAGGCACAAATCGGCGGCCGCGTAGACGGCGGGCAGGTCCTCGTCCACCACCCAGCCGGGGAAAATTACGCCGTCACGCGCCGGCGAGCGTTCCAGAGCGGCGAAGAAATCCTCGTAAAGCCAGCCGCGCCGCCCCACAATCACCAGCGGCGGCGCTTCGCCCGCCAGATACAACGGCTCCCATGCTTCCAGCAGGCGACCCAGGTTCTTGCGCGGCTCGATCGTGCCCACGCAGAGCAGATACCGGGCGGGCAGGTCGTACTTCTTCCGCGCGTACTCGATACGCTCCCTGGGCTGAGGGCGAAAACGCGCGTCCGCGGCCTCAGGAATCACCGTGATCTTCTCCGGCGCGACGCCGTACAATTCGATCAGGTCCCCGCGCGTATATTCGGAGACGGCGATGATATGGGTCGCGCGGCGGCAGAAAAGCGGCATGGACCCGCGCAGATACCAGCGATTGAGCGCCTTATGGTGGTTCGGCAGTCGCTCGAAGATCAAGTCATGCACCGTCAGCACCGTGGGGACGTTGCCCGCCGGAACCAGCAGGTGTTCGAGGCCGTGGAACAGCGTCGCATCCGACAGCAGACGACGGCTCATGCCCCCCATCAGACCCGGCGCGACCTGCCCGGCCCATACCATCATGCGCCAGGGCTTGTAACTCCACGATACGGTCTGCGCCGGCAAACCCGCCAACTCGGGGACGGGGAAAATGCCCTGTTCCGCATTGTAAAAAAGCGCCAGGTCGCCCCCCATACGCGGCGCAAGCGCGGCGGTCAGGCTGGCCGCATAGCGACCCAGCCCGGCGCGTTGGTGCACGGCGGCCGAAACGTCAAGATAAACCGGCATGAATCCCCATTTGTTTATGCCCTTCTTCAGGGGTGGCTGACTTCCCGATAGAGCGCAACCATCCGGTCGGCCATCGCCCACACCGAATACCGCGCTGCCGTCGCGCGCGCCGCTTGCGCCATCTCCGCGCGCGCCGCATTGTCTCGCCCAAGCGCCCGCACTACCGCCCGCGCCAAGGCGGGCGCGTCCTCCGGTGGAACCAGATAACCGTTCACCCCGTCTTCGATCACCTCCGGCGCGCTGCCGACCTGCGTCGCCACGACCGGCAAGCCCGCCGCCAGCGCCTCGATCAGCGACAGGGCAAAACCCTCGGCCAGCGACGGCAAGACAAAGAGATCACTGGCCCGCATCAGAGCCGCCACGTCTGCCCGAAATCCTAGCAGCGAAAACCGGCCCATCAGGCCCAGGGAAACGATCTGCCCCTCCAGCGCCGTGCGCTGGTCGCCGTCGCCCGCGAAGACGAAATGCACGTCGGGATGACGTCGGAGGATTTCCGGCGCGGCCGCAACCAGATCGCGATGCCCCTTGTTCGACAACAGGCGGGCCACGCATAGCACGACCGGCTGTTCGGATCGCAGCCCCAACTCGGCCCGCAGATCACCGGCCACCGGTCCCTCGAAGCGCGCCAGATCCACCCCATTATAAACCACTTCGATATTGGACGCTGGCAACCCGTAAATCGTTTCCAGCGTCTTGCGGTTTTCCTCCGAAACGGCGACCACGCGCGCCGCCCCGCGCCGCGACCGGCGAAACAGCCCCGGCAGGAAGGGCGCGAGCGCGGCGGGCGTCTTCACGTCGCTCATGGGGGTTGCGCGCTGCTCCACCACCAGCAGCGGCGCGCCCGCCTCGCCCAGGATATACCCCATCATGATCCCCAGCCGGCTCGCCGGGTGATTCGAAATCAGTTGCGCCACGTCGTGTTCGCCGGCCAAGCGGCGCACCTGTGACGCGACGCCGGGCAGCGCCGACAGCCGATCCACCGGCAGCGGGATGACACGCGCCATCTCACCCAGCGCCTCGCGCAGCGGGGCCAGCGCCGGATGATCGGAGATCACCACGGTGAACGCACACCGGTCATGCAGCGTCTCGACCAGTTGGCGGGCGTACAACTCCGCTCCACCGATCTGCCGCGCCGTCATCACCAGTAATACGCGCATCATGCCCTTATCCCCCATGCGGGGGGCCGACCAGTTCGTGATACAGCCCGACCAATACCTGCTCCTGCGCCTGCCAGTTGTACACGTCGGCGGCGCGCAGCGAGGCCGCGGACATGGCCGCATATCGCGCCGGATCGGCCAGCAGCCCATTGATCGCCGTCGCTACGGCCTCCGGCGAGGCGAAATCGCACAGGATGCCGCACCCGTATGCCTCGATGATGCCGCGAATCACCGGCAGGTCGGGGCTGATGATCGGCAACCCGGTCGCCATGTACTCGAATAGCTTGTTTGGCAGCGCGTAACGCGCCAACCCGGACAGGTTGAACGGGATCAGCCCCACGCGCGCCCCGGCGGTGTAATCCAGCAACTCGGTGGGCGGCGCGGGCGGCAGGATGAAGACGCGCCCCGCGTATTCCGGCTGCCCCGCCAGCTCGCGCAACGGGGCCCACGCGTCCGCGCTCCCCACGTTCCCGATAATGACCACCACGACTCCCTGATCGAGCAACGGCGCACAGCGCACGGTCATCTCCAGCGGCGGATAGTCGCCCCGCCCGATCGTGTACATCCCCTGCGCGATGGCGATCGGCGTCGCCGAGTCGAGGCCCAGGCGTCGCGCGAGCCGCGGCTTTGCGTCCGGGTTCACGCTGTAGCGCGGCGGGCAGTTCATCACCACGCGCGGCGTCGGGATGCCGTAATGCTCCGCCTGCACCTCGGCCAGCGGCTGGTTGACCGTGATCACCGCATCCACCTCATCGCGCACAATCCGGTCATTGAGCAGGCTCCACCCGTACTGGATGCCCGGTAGCTTGAACGGGTAAGATGAAAAGCTCTCGCGGAAGCCCCAGAAGCCCACCTCGTGCGCGTCGTAGATCAGCTTCGCCCCCGGCACGCGCCGGGCGGCCATCGCCGCGGGGAGGATGCAATCGCTGTCGTGCGCATGATAGACGACAGCCCCCAGCCCGGCGGCGTAATCGGCCATGCGCCGGATGGTGCGCACGAACAGGTTGTTGATCTTGCCCCACGGCGTGCCCGCGGGCTCGACGGGCACGCGCACGATCTCGAAGCCATCGCGTTGTTCACGCTCCAGCGGGCCGTAGGTGTTCATCCCCACCACCGTGACCTCGTAACCGGCGCGCGCCACGGATCCCGCCTCTTTCAGGACGCGGTAATCGGTGCGAACGTCATTACGAACCAGCATACAGACGCGAGCGTGGGTCAAAACGCAGGACTCCGTGCCCTTCAAGGTCATTCTTTGTCACTTTGTCATTCTGAGCGGGTCTACCCTCAGACGTTCGTTGCGGCGTGACATTAGCGAAGAATCTCTCGCCTCGCCAACCGAAGATTCTTCGCTAGAATCCTGCCGTAACGGACTTCCGAGGGTCTACTCGCTCAGAATGACAAAACCTAACTTTACCGACTACTCAGAGTCACATGACACGATTCAGCTTAACACAAGACATCGAATTAGGCCGCGGGCGTCACGCCAACCCGGCGACTGACGCGCAGATAGAAGATGACCGCGGCCACGAAAATCGCCGCATAGGCGAGGCTCGACGCGATGGCCGCGCCGATCACGCCATACCGGGGGATCAGCGCCAGATCGAGAATGATCGTCAACACCAGCCCCAGGGCCGACGCAATCGAATTATAGAGGGGATAGCCGCGCCCGGCAATCTCATTGGTCAGCACCTTTGCGCCGCCCAGCAACACAACGCCGGGCAACAGCGCCAGCAACGGGCCATACGCCGCCGCGAACGCCTCGCCGTAGATCAGGCGGATGAAGGCGCGGCCCAGCAACGCCAGCGCCAGCGCGCCCAGCATGGTCAGTCCCAGGGTCGCGCGAAACACGCGCGGCGTGAAGGCGTTCATCTCCTGCTGGCTGCTGCGCGCCGCGCGCGGGAAGATGACGAAGCTCACCGCGTTCGGCAGATACCACAGCATCTCGGCCAGCGCCACCGACACGCTGTAGATGCCGACGCCCGCCGGCCCCAGGAAGAAGTTCACCAGGAACGCGTCCAGCCGGTAGTTGAAGAACTGGAGCACGTTGCCCACGTAGCCGCGCACCCCGAAGGCCAGCGTGGGCCGCACGACCTCCGCCTCCAGCGCCGGGCGATACGCCGCGCCGCTCTGTTTCAGGAAGCGCCCGGCCAGCAACAGCCCGGCCAACGCCGCGCCCGCGTACGCCAGCACCCCGCCGATCAGCCCCAACCCCAGGAACACCACCAGCAGCAGGGTCAACGCCAGGTTGGCCGCGGCTTGCCCCAGCGTGACCAGGTTGACGGCGTAGATGCGTTGGAGGCCTTGCAGGGTCGAGGTGAAATAACCGGTGAGCAGGATCAGGGGGAACGCAGTCATCGCCAGCGCGGCCGCGCCCACTGGCACGCCCGGCAACAGCCGTCCCAGCACGCCGGTCAGCGCCAGCGTCGCCGCCAGCGCCAGCCCGATGACCGAAACGATCAGGGCCAGCCCCACGCTGTTACGCGTGAGCTTCGGCGTCGCGATACGCCCCGAACCGGCGAAGAAGGCGTTCGCCACACCCACGCCCATCCCCAACAGCAGGCTGAGGATCGCCGGGGCGAGGGTCGCCAGGGTCAGCGACCCCTTGCCCGCGGGGCCTAACGTCCGCGCGATGATCGCCGAATTGGCGACGATCAGGACCAGCGAAGCCAGTTGCGCCAACAGCGTGGAACCGACCTGGCGCCGGAATTGGCCCCGGAGTTGCCCCCTAAGGCGTTGCAGCATCGCCGCCGTCCTTCACGGCGATCAGGAGGTTGAGGCTGGGGCCGCGCTCGCCGCCCCGCGTCAGCAATCCATCGGCGGCATACAGCGCCGCGCCGCTCAGTTGGTTGACCCACGCCGTCGCGGGGCGCGCGGCCAGCTTGCCGATGGCGCGGGTGGTTCGCCGCGTGAAACGCGAGAGCGCGGGGCTGCCCGCAAAGGTGGTCGTCATGGTGTAGAAGATCGGCTCGACGCCCACCACACGCACGCCCGCGCTCGCCAGCGCGTCACGGTAATCGGCGTAGGTGCGATGATACTCGGTCGTGGTCGGCCCCCACGCCCGGTCGGCCAGGCTGTCGCTGATCAGCAGATAGCCGCCGGGTCGCGCTAGCCGCGCCATGTTCGCAATCGCGACGGCGAAATGCGCATCGTCCACGATGTGAAACAGCACGTCGAACGCCGTGATAATCTCGTGGTCGCGCCGCGCCGTTTCCGGCAAGGCCACGCCGATGTCGCACTGCGCGAAGATATACCCCGGATAACGCGCGGCCAGCGCCCCCACGCTCACCTGAGTTATGTCAAGTCCGGTCAAATGGTTAATCCCTTCGGACTGCCAGAACGGGATATACGCACCGCTGCCCACACCGATCTCGGCCACCGCTGCCCCGCGCGCGCGGATCTGCGCGGCGGCCAGGGCGCGGTGCAACGCGCGATAGCGCGCCCGGTAGAGCCACGCGTTATAAGCGTAGCCCAGCCCGGCGTGCCCCACGGTGGTCAGGCCCAGGTTGGCCGAGAGGCGCTCCTCCCAGTATTCCTGCGGTTGGAATTCTTCAGACATAAACGCCCGTTCAGGGGCCTTCCATGAATAGCCCGATCCCTTCAGGGTCGGGCGGACGCTCGTCGCGGCGAGACGTACCGATTGCCGGAAAAGTTCGTGTAATGTTTCCCCCTTTGTAGTGAAGGCTTTAGCCTTTGTCCTGTCTCCGAACGGCTGAAGCCGTCACTACAAGGGGGAGCGACGCTAATCTACATCAATCGGCGCGCCCCGCCAGGCATTCCTCATACACCGCGTCGATCTGACGCCCTACCTCACCCGGCGAAAAGCGATTGCGGGCGAACGCCCCCAACACCCGCGGGTCGAAATCGGCCAGCCGCGCCAGCATCTCCGCCAACCCGGCGTACAGCGCGTCCACGTCATCCGCGGCGACCAGATGGCCCAGCTCCGGTGTCAGATACTCCTCCGGGCCGCCACAACGCGTCGCCAGCACCGGCAGGCCGCTCGCCAACGCCTCAGCCGTCGCGGCGGAGAAGGTCTCCGTCAGGCTCGACAGCACGAACAGATCGCTCTCCCGCATCAGCGCCGCCACCTCGGCCTTAGACCGGTAGCCCGGAAAGGTCACGCGATCGGTCAAACCCAGTTCGCCGGTCAGCGTCGCCAGCGCCTCGCGTTCCGGCCCCTCCCCGGCGATGGTCAGCCGCCAGTCCTCGCGCGTTTGGCGCAGCAACGCCAGCGCGCGCAACAATCGGTCATACCCCTTGATCGGCGTCAGCGACCCCACGGCAAGCAACCGATGGGGATCGCCCACCTGCCGGGGCGACGCGGGCAACACAAACGTCTCCGTGTCCACCACGTTCGGCACGACCGTGAAGCGCGCCCGGATGCCATAGCGCTCGATGGCTCCTTGCAGCGCGTGGCTGACCGGCAACACCCGCGCCGCGCGCGCGAACGCAAAGCGCGCCTTTTGTACCTGCCAGGGCGGCAACCGTCGCCGCACGAAATCCGAGGCGTGCTCCGAGATCACCACCGGCGCGCCGATCTGTCGCCCGATCAGCACCGCGGGGACGCCGCTCTCGTAAATATTCGCGTGCAGGATGTCGGGCCGGAACCCGTCCGCCGCCAGTCGTCGATAGGCCCCGATCGTCCCTTGCAGGTAGGCGGCTGAAGAGACGCCCGGCGCAGGGCCGCTGCGCCGCCACATTCGGTAGGTGGGGAGACCCGCCGTCAGGGCAGGGTCGGTTTCCTGCTCCATCCGCCACATGGCGCTCAGCAAGGGGTCTTTCCCGGCGCAATGCAACACAGTCACGTCATGCCCCTGCGCGGCCACGGCGCGGGCATGTTCCTGCACGAAAATGCCTTTCATCGGCTGCTCAGGGATGGGATACCACTCCGTGATGAACAGGACTTTGAGGCGGCGCATCATGTATTCGCGACCGGCAACGGCTGATCTTCCGGCCAGTCCAGACAGCGCACTGCACCCGTCGCATCCTGCCGGTAGCGCCAGCCGCTTTGCGGGCAGACCATCACGCCATCCGCAGCCGGCGCGTCCAGGCGATACCCGTGGCGACTCATCCAGCCGGCCTGGCGCGCCGGAACGCCCAGCATCAGCGCGTAATCCGGCACATCGCGCCGCACCAACGCCCCCGCCCCGACGAACGCATATTGCCCGATGGTCGTGCCGCACACGATGGTCGCGTTCGCGCCGATGCTGGCCCCGCGCCGCACCAGGGTCGGGAGGAACTCGCTATGACGCACAATTTGCGACCGCGGGTTGATGACGTTGGTGAAGACGCACGACGGCCCACAAAACACGTCATCTTCCAGCGTCACGCCGGGATAAATCGAGACGTTGTTCTGAATCTTCACGCGGTCGCCGATCACCACACCCGGCCCCACGTAGACGTTCTGTCCTAAGTTGCAATCGCGTCCGATCTGCGCGCCGGGCATGATGTGGCTGAAATGCCAGATCCGCGTCCCCGCGCCGATCGTACAGGGTTCATCCACATACGCGCTCTCGTGCGCAAAATACGGCCGCTCTTCCTGTCGCGTCATACCTACTCCCCTCTCCCAGTGGGAGAGGCCGGGTGAGGGTTCGGCGCATCAGCGCACAGGAGTGCGCGCTACGAACCCCTCTGCTCCTCTGCCCCCTACCCCGCTTCCGCCACCAACCCGCGCAACCGCCCCGCCACCATATCAATCGCGACCTCGTTGAAGCCGCCCTCCGGGATGATCACATCCGCATACCGCTTGCTCGGCTCTACAAATTCCAGGTGCATGGGCCGCACCGTCTCCAGATATTGCGCGATCACCGACTCAGGGCTGCGCCCGCGTTCCGTCATGTCACGCTGTAACCGCCGGATCAGCCGCAGGTCAGCGTCGGTATCCACGTAGATCTTCATGTCCATCCGGTCGCGCAACCCCTTGTCCACGAAGATCAGGATCCCCTCGACCATGATGACCGGCTGCGGCTCGATCCGTCGCGTCTCCATCGTGCGTGAGTGCGTCTTGAAATTATAGACCGGGATATCTACCGCCCGACCGGCCTGCAACTCCTCAAGGTGCGCGATCAGCAGATCATTATCCAGCGAATCGGGGTGGTCGAAATTGAGGCGGGCGCGTTCCGCGGGCGGCAGGTGCGCCGCGTCGCGATAATAGGCATCGTGCGGCACGTAGGCCACGCGATCGAAGCCGACCCGCTCCAATATCTTCAGGGCGACCGTCGTCTTGCCCGATCCGCTGCCCCCCGCGACCCCGATGGTGATCGGCCTCATGGTTCCTCCGTCGTCAACACAGCCATCAGCGCGCTGGACGCCCGTCCTGGGGCCAACCCGCCGCTGGTACGCGTCATCGCGGCGACCCGTCTCCCCGCGCGCGGCAAGTCAATCCACGCTTCTTCCACCGGCAGGAAAAAAACCACGGCCAGCCCTGCCAGGGTCGTCAGCCCGCCCAACGCCAGCAGCGGCCAACCGGGCGCGTAGGCCACGTCGGCGGTCACATAACGGCCCCGGCGCAAGGCGTAGGTCGTGCCGTCTACGATGAGATCACCCCGATCTTCCACCAATTCGCTCAGCGCCGCCTGGGGCGCGCCCTCGCGATACGCCTCGACCAGAAACACCGGCCCCGCGAAGCCGCGCTCCGGCAACGCCGGGTAACTGACAGCCCGGAACACCAGACCTTGCTCCGGGGCAGTGAAGGTCTGCTCGGTCTGGTTCGCGCGAAACGGCAGCATCAGACTGCCAGAGGTCGTCGTTTCAGACTCCAGGGCCAGCAGCGCCATCGCCTGTCCCGCGCCGTCTGTTGCAGAGACTTGCAACGTAGGCCCACCGGAACGCGGGTAAATCCAGGAGAAACCGGAAAGCGCAGGCCGCAGCGGCGCCGCCGCGAAATAAGCCGCCGCGCGTCCGGGTCGTTCGATCGCAAGCGCCGGACCGTCGGTCAGACCCAGGTTTAACCCGGCATCGCCCGCAGCCACCGGCGGCGCGCCCTCGAACAGTTGGAGATCCCGCGTGATCTGCCCCCACGTTGCGTTGACGAGCAGCCCCAGCAAGATCACCAGCGCGCCCGCCGCAGCCAGGATCGGCCCGATCATCCCGGAAGACCGGCGAACACCCCAGAATCGGGTCAGCGCCTCTTCTTCCACAATCACCCGGTCATATGCGTCGGTCAACGCTTGCCCGGCGCGCGCCCGCGCTCCCTCCGGCGAACCATCCAGCGCGACCACCTCCGCGGGCAGGCCGGGATCGGGGGACATGTAGCGTCCCGCGCGCAGACGGGCTGCCCGCTCGACGTGCAGGGCAAGGCGCAGCGCCAGACTGAACGCCAACAGCGCCAACACCACGCGCAGCGCCGGCCTGCCCACACCGCCCATAACTGTCGGAAAGAGGATCAACAGCACCAGCAGGGCCGCGCCCAGCATCAATAGCGCCAACGTCACGCGCAGGTCGGCAAAGACGCGCCAGACGCCGTCAAAGAGGGTCGCTGCGGGGCGGGGTTCGCTGCTTTCGCTGGTCATCATGTCCCGTTGGGCCGGATAAAGCACTGGCCCCAACCGGACGGTCGGGGCCAGTGACATGAGGAGCCACCCGGCGGAATCGAACCGCCAACCTGCGCATTACGAATGCGCTGCTCTACCAATTGAGCTAGGGTGGCGCAACCCCATTAAGTTACCGCACAACAGCGCGCTTGTCAAACCTTCGCCGCCCGGATAGAATCTGTCTAGAATTCTGTAGTTCAGGGCCTTGCCTGGCCCTGTCTGGCAACAGCCAAGGCAGGGGCGCCCGCCGCGCACGCCCACAAGGGGCTAAACTACAAGAAGCAGAAAAAAGGAATATCCATGACGACACCTGAGAACGAGACCGCGCCCGAGCCGCGCATTGTCATTTCGAAGAACGGCCCCTATGAAGTTCGGGGCGGCGTGCCGCTGGTGCGTAAACGGCAGGTCGTTTCCGAATATGGCGAGCCGCTGAGCTGGGAGAAGGAAGGCGAGACCCCGACGGAAGAAGGGACCTACTGGCTATGTCGCTGCGGCCACTCGCAGGACAAGCCGTTTTGCGACGGATCGCACCGCAAGGTCGGCTTCGATGGAACAGAGACCGCCGACACCGGCCTGTCTGCGGATCGCAGGGGCGCACTCCCCGGCGGCACGCGCCTGATCGTACAGAAGGATACGACCTTCTGCATGGAGTCCGGCTTCTGCGGGATGCTCAACACGAGCCTGGAGCAATACGTCGCAGGCTCCGAAGATACGCAGGCGCGCTCCCTCGCCATCGCCATGGTCGAGCGTTGCCCCTCCGGCGCGCTCACCTATCACATCGAAGCGGACGCCCCTGATATTGAGCCGGATCTGCCCCTCCAGATCGCTGACTCCACGGAGATCACCTCGGAAGGCCCCATCGCCGGGCCGCTGTGGGTCACCGGCGGCATCCTCATCGAGCGCTCGGACGGGCAGCCGATGGAGACGCGCAACCGCGTCACGCTGTGCAACTGTGGCGCATCCAGTATCAAGCCGCTCTGCGACGGCACGCACCGCCACAAGCCCGACGAACTGAACCGTCGCCGCGAATAAAAAGACAGGATTTACAAGACTGCGCAGGATGAATCATTCTCATCCTGCGCAGTCTTGTAAATCCTGTCCGTCTTTTGAAGCCACCCGGCGGAATCGAACCGCCAACCTGCGCATTACGAATGCGCTGCTCTACCTATTGAGCTAGGGTGGCAACCCGCTCTCCCTCTCCCTGTGGGAGAGGGCCGGGGTGAGGTCAGGACGTTCCCTCTCCCCGTGGGAGAGGCCGGGGTGAGGTCAGGACGTTCCCTCTCCCTGTGGGAGAGGGCGAGGGTGAGGGCGTTCTATCTACACCCGCGTCAAATATTCCCCGGTGCGCGTATCCACCCGAACCTTGTCGCCGATATTCACGAACAGCGGCACCTGAACCTGATACCCCGTGCTGACAATAGCTGCCTTGGTGGCGTTGGTGGCCGTGTTGCCCGCAAAACCGGGGTCAGTCTGCGTCACTTCCAGGTCTACCGTGGTGGGCAGGCTGATGCTGATCATCTCGCCCTCGTAACTCTCCAGCTCAACGGTCATCCCATCGTTCAGGAAGTTCACGGCGTCACCCAGCAACTCCGCATTGAGCACCGGCTGCTCGTAGGTCTCGTTATTCATGAAAGTATACAGGTCACCGTCATGGAAGAGGTACTGCGCCTCTTCGTGATCCACGCGCACATCCTGCACCCGGCTGCCCGAAGGATAGGTCTTGACCTGGCTGCCGCCCGTGCGGACGTTACGCACGCGCACGCGGATCGTCGCGTTGCCACGCCCCGTCTTCACGTGTTCATATTCCATCACGCGCCAGAGGTCGTTATCTTCCTCATACGTTGCGCCCTTGCGCAGGTCCTGTACACCAATCATCCCTGTTGCTCCTGTCCGTACGTCCGCCGTAAGGCGGCAAAACCTCCGAGGTCATGTACGCCCCGGAGGCTACTATATCTTAGCACGTCGGGGGGCGCGTGTCAAAAAATGTCACTCCGCCTCTTGCGCGCCGATGTCTATCGCCGCGCCCCGAATGCGCGGCTCGCCGTCAATATCCACTTCGCCTGCTTCGCTCACGTCCTGCCCCGCGTCAATGGCGGGCGAACCGGCTTGCAGGCGCAGGTCGCCCGCGGCGGGGTCAACCAGTGACGGGTCAAGCCCCACCAGCGCATGGGCGTCGTTGCCGGAAGCCGCCTGATACGCCGCAAAGTCATCGTAAGCCTCGCCCTGCCAGATCCACGAACCCGCCGTACCGCCATCCCCGGCGAAATAGAGGTTGTAGTCCACGGTGTTGTCGGTCATCACCGCGCTCCAGCTCTCCATGAAGAGGCGCGCCTCGCCTGCGTAGATCAGGTTGTTCTGGATGACGTTATTGCGGGTGTCGAACTGGACGTACAACTCCGCGCCCCAGTCGCCCTGGGTGGCATTGTGGTACAGGGTGTTGTTGACGATCGTACACCATTCCGTGCGCCCGCGCTCCTCGTCATACCCGCCTATGGCGATCCCCACCTGGCTGTTGGCATAGACAAAATTGTTGCGCACGATGATGTAGCTGGTGTTCTTGTCGGCGTGCTCGCTCGCCAACTCGATGCCAATGTTGCCGTGATGGACGATGTTGCCCTCGATGCGGATGCCCGTGCCGCCGTCCACGTAGATGCCGTCGGAGTTGCGATCTTCGCCATAGGCCGGGTTGCCGAACGAGTCAATGTTGTACACCAGGTTCCCGATGACGACGCCATCGCGGGCGCGATCCACTTCCGGGTTCGGGTTCTCGCCCTCGAAACCGATCAGGTCAATCCCGATGTTGTCGTTGTCATGAACGACATTGTTGGAGACGACGAACTTCTCCACGTTGCCGTTCAGCACCAGCGATTCGCTCCAGCCCAGCAAGTTGTGATGCACTTCGTTGCCGTCAATCACGATATCGTGGATAGACGCCTCGGGATCGCGGCCGTAGACCGCGATGCCGTGCGCGCCGCACTCCTCGCAACTGTTCTCGATATCGTGGACGTTGTTGTCGTGAATCTCGATGTGATCGCCGCGCCCCCTGATCCAGATGCCCGCCGGGAAAACTTCGGGGTCGCCGCCGGCCTTCAGATTCCGAATCTCAAAGCCGATCACCTTCACGTAAGACATGTCATCGAGCACAATCAAACCGATCTCGCCGCTTTCGGCCAGCCCTTCGCCGTCAATGATCGGGGTCGCGCGGGGGTAATTCTGCAGGGTGATGTAGCCCACATCTGCGGAGCCGGGCGTGGTAAAGACAACCCGCTCGTTGTAGACGCCGTCCATCACGAGAATGTCGGCCCCCGGCCCCACGTGATCTAAGGCATATTGGATGGTATGCCAGGGCATCGCCTCGCTGCCGTCATTCGCATCGGAGCCGTCAGGCGAGACGTAGTAGCTGTGGGTTGTCGTAGGGGGGAGTTCCGGCATAGGGGTGTCCACCTCCGTAGGCGCGGCCCCGGTTGGGGTTGGGGGTAAGGGGAGCGGCGAAGTCACCTCGCCGGGGACAGGGACACATCCGGCCAGCAGGCCGGCGGCCACGATGAACAGAAGAACGCGGCCGCAATGCCGATAGGTAAACATGTTTCCCTCCTCATTGAGCTAAACACGAGTCATCATGTCTTTCCCTTTGTAGTGACGGCTTCAGCCGTTGTACTGCCCCAAACGGCTGAAGCCGTCACTACAAAGGAGAGCGACGCGCAGTTTACGGTGTTAGTCCGGGCGTGTTATCGCCATCTACCCAACCCTTCGCCTGCGCCGGCACATCCCGCAGCGCACCGCGGAAGGACGTGCATTCGGGCAGCGACTCCAGGAAGAGCCGCCCGTAGCCCTTGGACGTGACGCGCTTGTCGAGCACCAGCACCACGCCGCGGTCGGTCTTGCTGCGGATCAGCCGGCCAAAGCCCTGCCGGAAGCGCAGGATGGCATCGGGCACCTGGTAATTATAAAACGGATCTTCAAACGTCTCGCTGCGCGCCGCAATGATCGGGTCGTTGGGGACGGCGAAGGGCAGGCGCACCAGTACCAGCGCGCTGAGGGCCGAACCCATCACATCCACGCCCTCCCAGAAACTGCGCGTGCCCAGCAGCACCGTCCGCTGCGATGATTTGAACGACTCCAACAACTGGTGGCGCGACCCGCCGCTGCCCTGCGTCAAAGTGGTAATGCCCGCCTCGGTCAACGCGGGCGCGATGGCCTGCGCGGTGCGCTTCATCTGCGCGTTGGAGGTGAACAGCACAAGCGTGCGCCCGCCCATTGCCTTCGCCAGCCCGATCACCGCCTGCTCCACGGCCGTCTGATAGCCGGGAGCATTCGGCTCGGGCACATCGCTGGGCAGGCATAGCAGGGTGCTGCTCTTGTAATCGAAGGGAGAACCAACGGTGGTCGTGTCGGCGTCATGGGCCTGTAGCCGGTCACGCAGATAGTCAAAGCTGCCGGCCGCGCGCAGCGTGGCCGAGGTCAGAATCACGGTATCATTCTTATACAAAATGTGGTCCTGCACCAGGGGGCCGACGTTCAGCGGCGCGGAGTGCAGGGAGATGCGCCGGGCGCGCCGTTCCTCGGAACCGATCTCCGCCCAGTAGACGCCGTTCGCCGCCGGCTTCATCACCCAGGCTTCCATTTGGGCGTGCAATTCGGCCAGTTCGCGGCCCGCCACTTCGAGTTCTTCCGTCAGGGCCTCGAGGTTGCTCGCTTTGTAGCCCGCTTCCTGCAACTTGCCCACGCCGCCGCGCAGATTATCCAGACGCCGGGTCATGGCCTGCCACGGCGCGCCCAGGTCCTCCCATCCTTGCTCGATGCCGACCCACACAGGGTGGTTACGCATGGTCTCGGTGATCCGCAGGCGCAGATCGTAGTCAGCGCCGCCGCCCCGGTCTTGCGCGGCGATCCCCATGTCGCGGAAGGCTTCTGCCACGATCTGCCAGAAATCATCCAGCCGCAGATATATGCCCTCGACATCGGCCTGGAGGCGCATGACGTGATCCTGGATCACCGCAAACTGCTCCGGTGGGATGCGCCCCGTTCGCAGCGACCCCAGCACGTCACCCAACAGCCCACCGCCCGTCGCGTGCGCCGCGCGTTGGCCCTGCTGATGCAGCGTCGTGAACAGACGCTGCACGGTCTGGCTGTCGGCGCGGAAACTCAACTGATCGGTGACGGCATCCTCCAGATGGTGCGCTTCATCCAGGATCAGATGATTATATTTGGGCAGCACCCGGTTTTCGGTTGCGGCGTCGGCCATCAGCAGCGAATGGTTGACCACCAGGATGTGCGCCGCCTCGGCCTGCCGGCGCGCCCGATAGAGGAAGCAACGCCCGCCCATCTCGCGCTGGCAGCGCTCCATCGAGCACCCCGCGCTGTCGGCGGCCACCTGCGACCAGACGAAGCGGTCGGACGCGAACGGCAGCGACAACTCGCTCTGATCGCCGGTCTGCGTGCGCGGCAGCCAGACGAGGATCCGCGCGGCCCCGCGCAGTTCATCCTGGCTCAGGTTCGGGCGCGCCAGCAGCCCCAGGAAGCGCCGCGGGCACAGATAGTTGCTGCGCCCCTTGAGCAGCGTCGCCCGGAACGGCGGGTCCTGCCCCCACGCGTCGGCCAGGATGCGTTGCAGGTCGGGCAAGTCCTTCTGAAAGAGCTGGTCTTGCAGGTTGATGGTGTTGGTGCTGATCACGACCCGCGTGTCGTTCTTCACGGCGTAAGCGATGGCGGGCAGCAGATAGGCCAGCGATTTGCCGGTGCCGGTGCCCGCTTCGGCCAGCAGGTGATGTTCCTGGTTGAACGCCGTGGCGACCGCTTTCAGCATATCCACCTGCGGCGGGCGAAACTCATAGCCCGGAAATGCGCGCCCCACCGCCCCATCGGCTTCGAGCATCCGGCTGAGTTCGGTCACGTCAACCGGTCCCGGCTTCTCCACCGGGTTGAGCGGCTCGGCAAAATAAAGAGGCTGCAAGAGCGGGCTGCCGGGGACGATCTGTTCCAGCTTCGGCGGTTCGCGGCGGCTCGTGAGGCCGGCGCCGCCGCGCGCATCCAACGCTTCGCGGAACACGGGACCTAACGGCCAATCGCTGTTGGATGCCAGCCGGTTGATCTCCACCAGGGTGGGCAACGGCAGGCACGCGGCTTCCTCGCACAGGTGCGCGAAGAGCAGCCCCGTGGCCTGCGCGTCGTGCTCGGCGCGATGCCGGCTCTCCATGGGAATACCCAACTGATCGGCCAGGCTGCCCAGGCTGTAACTCGGCATGTTGGGCAACAGGATCGTCGCCAACTCCCAACTATCCAGCCCGATGTTCTCGTAGAAAAGTTGCTGGGCGCGCAGGAAGCCGAGATCGAAGCTGACGTTGTGGCCCACCACCGGCGACGCGCCGACGAAACGTTGAAGCTGCGGTCGAATCTGGGTGAAGTGGGGCTTGCCCAGCACGTCCCGGTCGGTGATGCCGGTGAGCATCGTGATTTCGTAAGGGATCGGCCGATCCGGGTTGATCAGTGTGGAGAAGGTCTCGGTCGGCAGGCCATCCACGAAGCGCACCGCGCCCACTTCGATGATGACATCCCGCGCGGGGTTCAGACCGGTGGTTTCCAGGTCAAGGGAGACATAATTGCGAGGCACGTAAGTTCCGTTTCTAGGTCCGCATTCGGGCGGACAAAGGGATTATAACACGGATGGAGGCCGGGCAATCAAATCAGCTGACCACCCCATTTGCTGCAACCATCGAAGTTCTTTATCGTATGGATTGAGAAGGAGAAGCGATGGGCAAAATCAACGCGGTCTCAGAAGCGGTGCTACGCACGCTGCGCCAATCCATCTGGTGGATTTCGCTACCCTTCTTCATCCTCTCTTTGTTGCTGCCCCTCTACGGCCGCGATATCGGCGCGAGCGTCGTCGAAATTGGGCTTTTCTTCTCCGCGTTTTCTCTCATGACGGTCCTCTTGCGTCCCCTGGTGGGGCGTGGCATTGATCGCTATGGCCGGAAGCCGTTCTACCTGTTGGGCATCGGCAGCTACACGCTGACCTGGATCGCTTTCGCCTTCATAGATCAGGCATGGAGCATCATCGCCGCGCGCGCGGTGCAAGGTATCGCATCTGCGTTCCTGTGGCTGGCGCTCAATGCCGTCGTCGCGGATGTGGCAAGTCAGGATAGCCGAGCGCGGGCTTTCGGCTCGATCACCCAATCCAGCAGCCAGGGTTCCATCATCGGTGCATCTATAGCGATGACCATCATCAACGTCAATCTCCGCGTCAACGGCCAGGGCTCCGCCTCACTGAGCTGGCGCGAAATCTTTCTCTTCTACGCGTTCGCCAGTTTGATCGCACTTCTCATCGCCTGGCGCGGGCTGCCCGAAACCAATCCGGCGCGCAAAACGCGGACGGCCTCGCCGCCCATCCACTGGACGCGACCCTGGGCGCTCCTCCTGCTGGTGACCGCGGTCACAGCGGCGTCATGGTCAATGGTCGCGCCCGTGCTGATTATCTTCCTGCAAGATCGGCTCGATATACCGGTGGATCAACTGGCGTGGGCTTTCTTACCGGCAGGGCTGGTGTGGGCGCTGTTGCCTTCGCGGCTGGGGACACTGGCCGATCGCCACGGGCGTAAGCGACTGATGGTGATCGGGTTGTTGGGCGCGGCTGTTGTCTCGTTCATCATTCCCAGCCTGGCGAACTGGATGATGCTGTCTGGCCTGTGGGCCGCGCTGGCGCTTTTCTCGGCGGCCGGCGACCCGGCGGAGCAGGCGTTGGTTGCCGACCTCACCGGCAATGACCAGCGCGGACGAGCCTATGGCGTCTACGCGTTGGCCGGTGGGCTGGGCGCGACAGTCGGGCCGCTGGGCGGCGCGTGGCTATATCAAACGTTGGGGCCGGGCATCCCGTTTTATGCGAACGGGCTAATCCTGACGCTGTGCGCGATGATCCTGTGGGCGCTGCTCGAAGAGCCGGCGCAGCGCAGTCCGAATCTTGTGGATTTCACCCCGGATTCAGAATAGAGTATAATTACGCTATGAGACTTGTGAAGATGGTTCTCAAGTACCCGATGAGCCGGGTGCATTTGCGCTGAAACTCGCCAGAGACACGGGGAGCCTATCTCCGTGTCTCTCTTTTTTTGTAGTCAAGCGTGCTGGAGAAACCCGGTTTCCGGTAAAGCCGGAGAAACCGGGTTTCTGAATGACAGAGGGAGGAAGTGTGACCGCATATATTTTCGTCACCGGCGGCGTGGTGAGTGGGTTGGGCAAGGGCGTGACGGCGGCGTCCATCGGGCGCTTGCTCAAGAGCCGCGGGCTGAAGGTGTCCATCCAGAAGCTGGACCCGTATCTCAACGTAGACCCCGGCACGATGTCGCCCTATCAGCACGGCGAAGTCTTCGTCACCGATGACGGCGCGGAAACCGACCTCGATCTCGGCCACTACGAGCGCTTCGTGGATGTCAATCTCAGTCAGGCGAACAACATCACCACCGGGCAGATTTACAGCCAGGTGCTGGGTAAAGAGCGGCGCGGTGACTATCTGGGCGGCACGATCCAGGTGATCCCTCACGTCACGAACGAGATCAAGCGGCGCATCATCGAGGCGGGCCGCCAGAGCAACGCCGACGTGCTGCTCGTCGAAGTCGGCGGCACGGTGGGCGACATCGAGGGTCTGCCCTTCCTCGAAGCGATCCGCCAGATGCGCAAGGACGTGGGGCGCAACAACACCTTCTACGTCCACGTGACGCTCTTGCCGTGGCTGTCCGGTTCCAACGAGTTGAAGACCAAGCCGACCCAGCACAGCGTGCGCGAATTACGCGGCATCGGCGTGCAGCCCGACATGATCGTCGCCCGCTCGGATCGCCACATGAGCGCCGGCGTCCGCGAGAAGATCGCGCTCTTCACCGATGTGGACCCGCGCGCCGTGGTGCCGGCCTACACCGCCGAGACGATCTACGAAGTGCCGTTGATGCTGGAGCAAGAGGGCGTGGCCGATTTCATCGCCGAGCGGATGGGGCTAACCGTGAACCCGCCCGAGCTCGACGAATGGCACGCGCTCGTAACGCAGGCGCTCAAACCCAAGCCGCCGATCCGCGTGGCGCTGGTGGGCAAATACATCGAGTTGGAGGACGCCTATCTGAGCGTCCGCGAGTCGCTATATCACGCCGCCTGGTCGCTCAACCGGGATATTGAGATGCGCTGGGTGCATTCGGAGAGCCTGGAGCGACCCGGTGGGACGGACGCGCTGGCAGACGTGGACGCGATCCTGGTGCCGGGCGGCTTCGGCTACCGCGGCATCGAGGGCAAGATCAACGCCGCCCAGTATGCGCGCGAAAACCGCGTGCCCTATTTCGGCCTCTGCCTGGGGATGCAGGTGATGTGCATCGAGTTCGCGCGCAACAGCGTGGGCCTGCCCGACGCCAACAGCACCGAGTTCAACCCCAAGACGCCGCACCCCATCATCAGCCTGATGCCCGATCAACGCGGGATCGAGGACATGGGCGGCACGATGCGGCTGGGGCTGTACCCGTGTGTCTTACAACCCGATACGCTGGCGGCGGAAGCCTACGCGCCGGAGACGGTGGTCAACGAGCGGCATCGCCACCGGTGGGAGTTCCATAACCCCTACCGCGTCGCCTTCGAGGAAGCCGGCATGGTCTTCAGCGGCCTCTCGCCCGACGGCAGGCTGGTGGAAATCTCGGAGTTATCGCGCGATCTGCATCCGTGGATGCTGGGGACGCAGTTCCACCCGGAATTCCGCTCGCGCCCGAACCGGCCGCATCCGTTGTTCGTCGCGTTTCTCCGGGCCGCCATCGCAAACAGCCGGCATGAGAATGCAGTCTTGCCCCTGGAACAACCGGTCGCCAAAGATGCCTGAACTTTGTAGTAACGGCTTTAGCCGTCGTGACACCAGAAATGGCTGAAGCCATCACTACAAAGAGAATTTAAAACACGGATACGGCAACCAACAATCCCACCGAAGGGATGGCCGACGAAGGAGAGTCAAAAATGTCTGGACATTCAAAATGGGCGACGATCAAACGGAAGAAGGGGGCCGCCGACGCCAAGCGCGGCCAGGTCTTCACCAAGCTCGCGCGTGAACTCGAGTTCGCCGCGCGCGACGGGGCCGACCCCAACTTCAACTTCAAGCTGCGGCTGATCATTGACAAGGCCAAGGCCGAGAACATGCCCAAGGACAACATTGACCGCGCCATCAAGCGCGGCGCGGGCCTGGGCGGCGACGGCAGCCAGCTCGAGGAGATCACCTACGAGGGTTACGGCCCGAACGGCGTCGCGATCCTGATGGAGATCGTCACCGACAACCGCAACCGCACCGTGTCCGAAATCCGGCGCGCCATGACGCGGGCCGGCGGCAACATGGGCGAATCGGGCAGCGTGGCGTGGCTGTTCGAGTCGCGCGGCTACATCACGGTTCCCGTCACCTCCAAAGTCCAGGACAAGGTCTTCGAGCTGGCGCTGGAAGCAGGGGCCGAGGACGTGACCTTCGGCGAAGAGATGGCCGAAATCTACACACAGCCTTCCGATCTGCAAGCGGTGCGCCAGGCCTTCCTCGACGCGGGACATGAGATCGAAAACGCCGAACTCTCGATGCTGCCCAAGACCAGCGTCGCGCTCAGCCCGGCGGACACCTTGCAGGTGATGAACCTGATCGAGGCGCTGGAGGAACTGGACGACGTGGCCCGCGTCCATTCCAACCTGGAGATCACCGAGGAGGCGCTGGCGGCGCTCGAGGCATAGCAGTGCTGATATTGGGGATTGACCCCGGCACGGCGACCACCGGCTTCGGGCTGGTCTATGAGGATGCACGCGGCGACGCCCAGCTCGACCGGTACGGCGTCATCCTGACCGAAGCCGGGACGCCCATGCCCGAACGGCTGTTGAAGTTGTATCGGGAACTCATGGCGCTGCTCGCGGAGTCGCAACCCGACGCGGTCGCCGTGGAAGAACTCTTCTTCAGCCGCAACGTCACCACCGCGCTGACGGTGGGACAGGCGCGCGGCGTGGTGCTGCTGGCCGCGGCGCAGGCGGGCCTGCCGATCTACGAATACAAACCGGCGGAGGTCAAGCAGGCGTTGGTGGGCTATGGCGGGGCCGACAAGCATCAGATCCAGGAGATGGTGCGCATGATGCTCAACCTGCCCGACATCCCCCGCCCCGACGACGCCGCCGACGCCGTGGCCGTCGCCATCTGCCACCTCCACAGCGCCCGCCTGCGCAGCCTGCTAGAGGACAGGTAAGGGGTATCGGGTATCAGGGAGCAGGGATCCTAAAGGTGACAATATTACGGGAAGCAGGCTCCGATACCTGATACCCGATACCTGTTCCCAATCACTGCCCCCAGACTGGACACACTATGATTGCATTACTAGACGGCTACGTCGCCGCAAAGAGCGAAACCAGCCTGATCGTCATGGTCGGCGGGGTGGGGTTGCGCGTCCTCTGCCCGCAGCACACGCTGGCCGAGGCGCGCGTGGGCGAAGCGGTGCGCCTCCACACCCACCTGATCGTGCGCGAGGATGACCTGACGCTGGTCGGGTTCGCCAACGAGGAAGAGTTATCGCTCTTCGAGAGCCTGATGCGCGTCCAGGGCGTCGGGCCGCGGCTGGCGCTCAACGTCCTTTCCTTCATGGCCCCCGACGCACTACGGCTCGCCATCGGGCAGGATCAGCCCGACCTGCTGGCGCGCGTCCCCGGCGTCGGCAAGAAGACCGCGCAGAAGATCGTGCTCGAACTCAAGGACAAGATCGGCGAGACGGAGGTCTCCGAAGGGTTGGCCGCGCTCACCGAGGCCGACGCCGCCGTGATTGACGCCCTCACCGCGCTCGGCTACAGCATCGTCGAAGCGCAGCGCGCCGTGCAGGCCCTCCCGCGCGACGTCGTGGATGTGGAGCAGCGCCTGCGCCTCGCGCTCACGTCGCTCGCGAAGTAAATATGGTTAGTAATCTAATGCCATGAGAACGATGAGTTATGGAGGCAATCATGTGCAGACACAAAGTAGTGCGAATTACCTGTATTTTGATACTTATCGGCACCATTATACAGCTTGTTGCTTGTACTCCTTTGCCCAAAGAAACCTGGAGCGTAGTCAAGCTGCTAACTAAAGAGGAAGGTGCCGAGTCCATCCCAAAAGCTGTGGAAGTGCGTAATTGCGTGTCGAGAGAAATCAAAGAAGTAAGTTGCTCTCTGGGCACTACAAGTAGCATTTCGATCTACCTTGCGGGGATTGGTGAGTTGACAACTGGCTTGTCGGCGGGGGTTAAGGCGGAAGGCACCCTTGGAATTGAGGCGGGTGTCGGTCGAGAGCTTGGAACTACGCACACTAGTGGCGCAGCTCTTACTCTCGATCTTCCCGAACAAGGGTTTGTGAGGCAGTATGAGTATCGTGAAGACTACTCGATCGTCCGCGGGAATGCAACAGCCAAATCCTCCAGCGGTGCGGAGCAAACTGCTGAGTACTTGTTCCGGAGTGGTTGTGATTTAACGATCGTATCAAAAAAAGATATACCGTGTGACACTCAGACCGCTGCTCAACTACCGCAGCCGACTGACATAGAGCTTGTCGTAACACCCACAGATCCCACTGAAGTCATTGTAGATGTGATGCAATCGCCCAAAGTAGTACCAACTCAGGCCATTAAGCCTTTAGTTCTCAAGGGACATCGAACCATTCCAGAATATGGCACAGAAAAAGTGGTATTGAATGAGTCCGAAGTAATCATCGGTACTGCTGATAGATTCCAAGACAATCTGAATGATGAGTTGAACCCGAGGTTTACGATATTCGTAATCCGGGGTCCATTGGACGCCGACCTACAGCTTTGGTGGGGAGGGTGGGATATCTGGGAAAATGCCAGCCCAGCTCACATCCGCTCAGAACTCAATAAGAAAGTCGATGAGGTGAAGCAAAGTCACCCACAGGATTTTGCGCAACGTGGGTATAGAGTCATAGACTGTCTCAGTGGTCTAGGTAGCTGTCAGACGATTGATGCAAGCGATACAGAAGCCTCACAGATCGTTGGGGAGTCTGATTGCAGACTAGTTGAACAGCAGGGCTTTTACCCGGTAGAATACCGTGGGCAGTGTATTACATTCGTTGATTCGCTCGGGACGAGTACTACCTACACCTATAAGAGTATAGCTGTTGACGACGAACTCGAAAGGGTAGAGGTTTCGTGCCCTAACTTTACATGGGATGTCACATCCCAATTTGAAAAATACCGACCTGAGAACGAAATTCTGTATCATTGGCGTGGAAGCATCAGTGATATAGGATCTGAATGCCAAGTGAGGTTCGTTGTTCGTGACTTACTTGGCGACAAAATTGGTCTGCAATTCAAGACAGCTCCTTAAATATCGGATCGGCAGCGACGTCAGGTAAAGATGATACAGCCCGGCCCACATCATCAGATCATCGTCGTCGCCCATCGCGCCTTCCTGAAAGCGGCGATAGAATTCGACGGTAGATAAACCATATTTGCGTTCGTATTGACCGAGCCTGTCGCTCAGTTCGGCGAAACCTGGCCTCTCAATTATAGACACCCCAACCTCGTCATGAACTATCTGTCCGATAGATGATATCACAATCCATACACGCTAATGCCACGCTTTGAGCACAAATATCAGCTTGCAATAGCATGACATCCATGCTATGATCTTAGCATGATCGTAACGTTTCGGGATCAAGGTACCGAAGACATCTTCAACGGCGACAATTCAAGGGCGGCACGCAGAACCTGCCCCGAATCGCTCTGGAAGATCGCAGCGCGGAAACTTGACCAACTTGATTCTGTGTCAGCCCGGGACGAACTGAGGGTTCCTCCCGGTAATCATCTGGAAGCCTTGCGAGGAGACCGTTCAGGGCAATATAGCATCCGTATCAATAATCAGTATCGTATCTGTTTCTCTTGGACCAACTCTGGCCCCAAAGATGTCCAGATCGTGGACTATCATTGATCTGTATTGAGGTGACATAAAATGATCCGCGTACCAAAGAACCGCCCACCCACCCATCCCGGCGAAATGCTCCTTGAGGAGTTCTTGCTCCCACTGGGCGTGACCCAGCGCGAGCTGGCCGATGCCATTCACGTCCCCTATCAGCGCGTCAACGAGATCGTGCATGGCCGGCGCGGGGTGACGCCCGGCACGGCATTACGGTTAGCCAGATTCTTCGGGGTCTCCGCCGACTTCTGGATGAATCTGCAATTGCGTTGGGATCTATATCATGCGCAGCAGGCGGAGCAAGATCACCTTCAGGACATCCAACCCTACGTCGCATCTGCACATCCGTGAGCTATGCGCTGGAGTTCCGCGTAAAAGAGTTGCATCTGCATCTGCGCGATGCCATAATGGAATCAGAATGAGGCGGGAGCAGGAGATGAGCGAAACGATTATGGCTCTCTACATCCGGGCGCTGTTGAGCACAGGACGCGTGAAGCATCTATCAGGTGCGCTTGTGCCTAAAACCGAAACGCCCACCAAAAGACAGCCGCCCCCTGCGTTGCCCGGACCATCCCTAAGCGAGATCATTATCGCGCAGCGGCGAGGCGAGATGTGACGCGAGATAAAGGTGATACAGACCGGCCCACATCATCAGATCATCATCGTCGCCCATTTGCCCTTCCTGATAGCGCCGGTAGAACTCGGCGGTAGATAAGCCGTATCTGTGCTCGTATTGACCCAGCTTGTCGCTCAATTCGATGAAGCTCAACCTCTCAGTTTTCAACACAACACCTCCTTGCATCCAATGACATACGGTATGGTAGCATTTTTCTAACACTGCTACAATACCCACACGATCCATAACTGCGTTTGCCGCAAAGGAGTTCCGCAGATGACCTACCACACCCTCACCGTCGAGCGCGACGTGGCGACCCCCATGCGCGACGGGACCACCTTGCGCACCGACATCTACCGCCCGCAGACCGATGCGCCGCTGCCGGTGCTGCTCCAGCGCACGCCCTACGGCAAGGGCTTCTCGCAGACCTCCTTCGCGCTGATGGCCGCCGAACGGGGCTACGCCGTGGTGGTGCAGGATACGCGCGGCCGCTGGGCCTCCGAGGGCGACGGCTACCCCATGGTCCACGAGCAGCACGACGGCTATGACACGGTGGTCTGGTGTACGCAACAGCCGTGGTCAAACGGGCGCGTGGGGATGTACGGCGAGTCTTACGTGGGCTACACCCAGTATGCCGCCGCGTGTATGCGCCCGCCCGGCCTCGTGACCATTACGCCCACCGTGACCTGGACGCAAACCTATGACATCTCGTGGCGCGGCGGCGCGTATTGCCTCGGCACAATGGTCAGTTGGAGCATTGGGTCTGTGGCCGCGATGGCGTTGATGCGCCACACCGGTTCGGCGGAGGAGCAGGCCCGGCTGGCCGCGGAGTGGGCGCACGCAATGGACGGCATGGCGCACGGCGACAGCTTCTCCGCGTGGCCGCCCGATACTACGCCGGTGGTCGGGCGCGACGGTTTTGCGCCCTTCGTGAGCGACACCTTTGACCACCCGGCCCGTGACGCGTACTGGCAGGCCGTCGGTTGCCCGCGCAAGGCGCTCGACCTGCCCATCTTCCACATCGGCGGGTGGTACGACATCTTCGCCCCCAACACGATCGCCGACTACACCGCGTTGCGCGCCCTGGGCCACACGCGCCAGCGGTTGCTGATGGGGCCGTGGGTGCATGGGCCGTTCGGCGACAACGCCGTCGGTGAGGTGGATTTCGGCATCGCCGCCTCGAACGGCCAGGTGTTGTTGGAAGAGCAGAAACTCAGTTGGTTCGACCACTGGATCAAGGGCGCGGCGACCGAACTGCCCGATGGGCCGCCGGTGCGCCTCTACGTCATGGGGATCAACCGCTGGCGCGACGAAAATGAATGGCCGCTGCGTCGCGCGCAGCCCACGCCGTACTACCTGCACAGCGACGGGGCGGCGAACACGCTTAACGGCGACGGCGCGCTCTCGCCCGCGCTGCCCAATGAGGAACCGGCGGACGCCTTCCTCTACGAGCCGCGGCATCCCGTCCCCACCCGCGGCGGCGGGCTGTGCTGCTCGCAGACCGCCTTGCCGCCCGGCGCGTTCGATCAGCGCCCCATCGAGGAGCGGCCCGACGTGCTGGTCTACTCCACCGCGCCGCTGACGAATGAGTTGGAGGTAACGGGCGACATAGTGGTCCACCTGTGGGCCGCCACCAGCGCCGCCGACACCGATTTCACCGCCAAACTGGTGGACGTGACGCCCGACGGCTACGCGCGCAACCTGTGCGACGGCATCGTGCGCGCCCGCTATCGTCACGGCGCGGATCAGCCTGAGCCGGTGAACCCCGGTGAGCCGGTCGAGTACACGGTCGCCGTGGGGCCGACCAGCAACGTCTTCCTGGCGGGCCATCGCATCCGGCTGGAGATATCCAGCAGTAATTTCCCGCGCTATGACCGCAACCCGAACACGGGCGCAGCAGACGGCGCGCCCCGCGCCGCCCTGCAAACGATCTTTCACGACGCGGCGCGCCCCAGCTACCTGTTGCTCCCGGTGATACCCGGATAAGAATTTACCCGACAATCTGTAGTTTAGGGCCTTGTGCCCGTCGGTGGCGCCCACAAGGGGCTAAACTACGAGTTTCGGACAGGCACTCAACGCGACAGACCGATCGCAGCATCGGCCCGCTTACAGGAGAATTCGCACATGGTTGACAAAAACTGGTACGCAAAGGCCCGCCGCAAGGTGTTGATTGACAACCACCTGGACGATTGGCTGCCGGGGTATGAGAAGTATGATGCGCAGGTGATCGCGCAGACGATCATTGATGCGGACTTCGAGGCCGCGATGATCTACGCGCGCTGCCATGTCGGCACGTGTTACTGGAACGCCAGCGAAGGGCCGAAACATGCAGGGCTGGGCGAACACGATCAGATTGGCGAACTCTGTGAGCTCTTGCAGCGCGCCGGCAAACACTTCATCCTCTACTACTCCACGGTCTTCGACAAGAAGCTCTACGACGCGCATCCCGACTGGCGCATCGTCGCCGCGGGGCCTGATGGTTACATGATCGGTAAGACCAGCCGCTACAAACAGGTGTGCCCCAACAGCCCCTATCGCGCCTACACGGTGCGCGCGCTGGAGGAGATCGCCGCGAACTATCCCATCGAAGGCGCATTCCTGGACATGACCTTCTGGACGGCAGTCTGCGGATGTGAGCACTGCCAAAAAGCCTGGGCCGAGGCGTCGGGCGGCAAGGCAATCCCCGAAAAGGATTGGAGCGATCCCGACTGGAAGCGGTTCGTGCGTTGGCGCTACACCGTGATGACCGGCTTCATCCGCGACTGCGTCGCCGCGCTGCACAAACATCGGCCCGGCATCGTCGTCAGCTATCAGTGCCCCAACCAGATTCACAACGGTTGGATCATGGGCGACGACATCAACGCGGCCGACAGCGGCGGCATCCCCAGCCACGATGTCTACTATCCCAGCGGGCATATCCACATGAGCCTGCAACCGCGGCTGTTTCAGGCCACTTCGCCCGTCCATCCCTTCGATGTCTTCATCTCTCGCCCGGTGGTGGGCCTGCGCGATATGCCTTCCATGAAGCCCTACGTACACATGTTGGCCGAGACGTGCAGCGTGTTGGCGAACGGCGGCGCGATCATCTACATTGATCAGATTCACCCCGACGGCAGCCTGTACCCGGATCATTGGGAACAGTTCAAGCGGCTCAATGCCGAAATCGCGGCCCGGCAGGAGTTCACCGGCGGCGAGCCGGTGCCCCACGTGGGCGTCTACTTCAGCCAGGACACGCGCGACTTCTACGGCCAGGATGATTTCGAGGAGCGCTACATGGCCGAGTTCGTCGGCGTCTGCAAGGCGCTGCTGGAAGAACACATCCTCTTCGACATCGTGACCCCTCGCAACCTGGCCGAGGCGAGCAAGTATAAGGCCATCGTGCTACCCAACACAGCTTGTTTGAGTCATGCGGAAGCGGACCTCTTGCGCCGATACGTCGCCGGTGGGGGCGGCATGGTCGGCACGTACCAGGTTTCGGCGGGCAATGAGTGGAACGAGCCGTATCCACAGCCGGCCCTGGCTGACGTCTTCGGCATCCGGGTGTTGGGCGATACCGGCCACTACACCGACACCTATTTCCGCGTGGCCGAGGGGGAGCACCCGGTGGCCGAGGGACTCTACCGTGAGCGACCGATCACCTGCATGGCGCAGCAACTACTGGTGGAGGCCACCGGCGACGCCACGGCGCTGGGCTACATCGTCTATCCGTACACCGAGTGGACGCTCGACCGCTACGTGAGCATCCACAACAACCCGCCGGGGGTCGAGACCGCCCGTCCTGCCATCGTCGCGAACGCATACGGCAAGGGCCGCACGGTCTACTTCGCATCGCAAATCGGCGCGATGGTCGCCAACTGGAGCTACTGGGAGGCCAAACGGCTGTTGACCAATGCCGTGCGCTGGGCCGCGGACGCCCCCGCGCCGGTCGAGGTGGCCGCGCCCCTCTGCGTCGAGGTCACCGCGTGGGATCAAGCAGCAGAAAACCGCCGCGTGATCCACCTGGTCAACGTCCAATCAGACATCGGGCGCACGGTGACCATCAAGGGCGGGTCTGGAGAATCCAGGCGGGAAAACCTGCACGTCATCCAGGAAATCCTGCCCGTGCATGATCTGGGCGTGCGCTTCCAGATTCCCGCGGGCAAAGCGGTGAAACAGGTCTCCCTGCAACCCGATGGGGAGCCGTTGAACGTAACCCGAGATAACACGTGGGCGGAAGTGACGGTACCCAGGCTGGACGTTCACGGCGCAGTCGTGATCGAGTGGGCGTGATCGCGCAACAATCGTCAGGCCGCGCGCTTTTTGACAGCGCGCGGCCGCTGTGCTAAACTCTTTCGGTGCCTGCTCCGCACCGTCGGAGCAGGCTTTGACAAGTCAATATGGACACTCTTATCCAGAGGGGGGGAGGGGACGGCCCTGTGAACCCCCGGCAACCACCTGGAGCCCCGGAGACCGGTTGCGCGGAGAGTGATGTGCGTCTACCCCTATTAGCGGGCCTTGTGAGACGCATCACTTACCGCATACGGTCAAAGAGCTGGGCAGGTGCCAATTCCGTCGGTCGCTGACGCGCGACCGGAAGATGAGAGGCAAGCAGTTTGCACGCGCGTGCCCTCCTCTTCCCGGAGGGCTTTTTATTTCCGGCAACGGATGAAAGCGGATAAGCGGATGTAGGTGCGGACTTATCCGCTTATCCGCTCGTATCCGTTGCCGTGAACTTTCAAGGGAGACTCAGATGTCGCGGACGTTGTGGTGGGAAGACGACCAACTTAAGATGATTGACCAGCGGGTGCTGCCGCTGGTTTACCGTGTCGAGAGCTACACGCGATATGAAGATGTGGCGGCGGCGATCCGCGACATGGTGGTGCGCGGCGCGCCGGCTATCGGCGCGGCGGGCGGCTTCGGCATGGCGCTGGCCGCGAACGCCAGCCCCGCGATGGAGCGCGCCGCCCTGCTGGCCGACCTGGCCCGCGCCAAAGAGTTGCTGGACGCGGCCCGCCCCACCGCCGTCAACCTGAGCTGGGCCACCCGGCGCGTGCTGGATGTGGCGCAGACCGCACCCGACATCCGCGCCGCCGTGCTGGCCGAGGCGCAGCGCATCGCCGATGAGGACGTGGAGATCAACCGGCGCATGGGCGCAAACGGCGCGGAGGTCGTGCCGCCGCAGGCCAACATCCTGACCCACTGCAACGCCGGCTCGCTGGCAACCGTGGACTACGGCACAACGCTTGGCGTGGTGCGCGCCGCTGTAGAGGCGGGCAAAGCGGTGCACGTCTGGGTGGATGAGACGCGGCCCCGCCTGCAAGGCGCGCGCCTCACCGCCTGGGAACTGATGCGCGACGAAATCCCGATGACCTTGATCGCCGACAACGTCTCCGGCATGTTGATGCGCGCCGGTCGGGTAGACCTGGTGCTGTTCGGCGCAGATCGCGCGGCGGCCAACGGCGACGTGGCGAACAAGATCGGCTCGTATAACATCGCAGTGCTGGCGAAAGAGCACGGCATCCCGTGCTATTCGGTCGTGCCCACCTCCACCATTGACCTGAGCCTGGCGCACGGCGACCTGATCCCCATCGAAGAGCGCGGCTGGGCCGAGGTGGCGAAGGTTGGCGCCGAGCAAATCGCCCCGGATGATGTGCCGGTCTACAACCCGGCGTT
>JBBQRS010000048.1:0-33839 GCA_038214535.1 Anaerolineae bacterium | reverse complement strand
CCGCCGCAACGCGCTGCGTTCTGGCTCGTCCAATTGGATGAAGCGTCCGGGTCGCATGGGGTAGCCTCCAAGTACAAAGCTGAGCTACCACCATCCTAAACCCAGACGTCAATCCCCGACCACTTTTGTGGAGCTATTTAGAGTAAATCGTACGTGAACAAAAAAATCCGAGCATTCGTGCTCTTGCTGATGGGCGCGGGCATTCTCACCGCCGCGCTCGGCTTTGCCTGGGGCATCCATCGTTACGGCAGCAGCGCAGATTTCTTGCGACGCATTGATGCGGAGGTTGCGGCGCGACGCCCCCACCCGCAATACGCGCCGACGCCTCTTGCCACATACCTTGCCGCAGGCATCCCGAACCCTGCTTTGGGCGGCCTCGCCGCGCCCGAAGCCGTCTTCAACGAATTGGCTTCAGTCGCCACGCCGGAATCGGCGCCAACAGCCGGGGGACGACAGGCGTCCGTGCCCCTCGTCTTACCCGTCGAATCGGAGTTAAAACAGACCGACCGGCCGACCCCCACACGCGCCAGGCCAACCGCCACCGCGACAGTACGCGCGGAGTCTGAGGTCGTGGCGCTGCCCGCGCGTGTCCAACTCGACGGGTTGCGGCACAACTGGCAGACGTGGAACAACTGCGGCCCGGCGACGCTCGCCATGAACATGAGCTACTTCGGCGGCAAACTGAGCCAAGCCGATGTCGCCGCCGTGCTGCGCCCCTACAAGGACGATAAGAACGTCAACCCCGAAGAGATGGCGGCCTTCGCGCGTGCGCACGGCTTACAGGCCACGGTGCGCGTGAACGGCGACGCCGACCGGTTGCGCCAACTGCTGGCCGCGGGCGTGCCCGTGCTGATCGAGACGTGGTACGAGCCGAAGCCGAACGACGGCATGGGTCACTACCGGCTGCTGGTGGGCTATGACGACGCCGCGCGCGAATGGATTGTTTATGACTCGTATGACGGCCACGGCCTGAAGAAAGGTGAAACCTACGCGGGCATCCGCCTGCCGTATGACGAAGTCGCCCGCCTGTGGGAAGCCTTTAACCGTGTGTACCTCGTCCTTTACGACGCGTCGCGCGCGCCGGCGGTGCAGGCCATCCTGGGGCCGGACGCCGACGACGCGACCATGTGGGCGGCGGCGCTGGAGCAGGCCCGCGTGACCGCGCTGGCCCAGCCCAACAACGCCTTTGCCTGGTTCAACGCCGGCAGCACGCTCGTCGCGCAAGGCCGCTACGAGGACGCCGCGCAAATGTTCGACCGGGCGCGCCGGATCGGCTTGCCGTGGCGGATGATGTGGTATCAGTACGGCCCGTTCAAGGCCTACTACGAGACGGGCCGGTACGACGAGATGATCGCGCTCGCCAATGCCACCCTCCGCAACGCGCAGATCGAGGAACTCTACTACTGGCGCGGCATGGCGGAGCAGGCTAAGGGCGACCCGGCCGCCGCCGCTGCGTCGTGGCGGAAGGCCGTGGAACTCAACACCAATTACGCGCCCGCGCGGGAGATGCTGCAAGCAGCGGATAACGCAGCGCCATGAGCGCGTCGCAGGCCGCCACGCAGCGCCATATCCTCCGTAACGCCGCCGTGGTCGGCGCGTCCTTCGCCGTCGCGATGGCGATGGGCGTGATCCGCAACATGATCATCGCCTATCAGTTCGGCGTCGGCGCGGACCTCGACGCTTACTACGCGGCGTTCAAACTCCCCGATCTGCTCTTCACCATCGTCGCGGGCGGCGCGCTGGCGACGGCGTTCATCCCCGTGTTCGCGGATTTCGAGAGCGTGGACGACCGCGTCGGGGCGTGGCGGCTGACGAGCGCCGTGACGAACTGGGTGGTGCTGATCACGGCAGGGCTGGCCGCGCTGGCCGCGCTGGCCGCGCCGTGGCTGGTGCGCACGCTGATCGCCCCGGGCTTCACGGCGACGCAACAGGCCGAGACCGTCACCGTGATGCGGATCGTCCTGCTCTCCACGATCATCTTCGGCATCAGCGCCGTCCAGGCCAGCGCGCTGCACGGGTTCAAACACTTCCTGCTGCCTGCGCTAGCGGCGGCGGCCTACCCGCTGGGGATCATCGGCGGGGCGCTGTGGCTCGCGCCGACCTATGGCGTGGCCGGGCTGGCGATGGGCGCGGTGATCGGCTCGCTGCTGCACCTCGCGATTAAAATCCCCGCGTTGTTATATTACGGGTTCCAGTGGCGGCCCGTGCTGAGCGCGCCCGCCCACGCCGTGCGCCGGGTCGCAATCCTGATGGGGCCGCGCGTGCTCGATCTCGCGTTATTTCAGATCACGTTGCTGGCGACGACGAATCTCGCCTCGCGGCTGGCCGCGGGCAGCGTGAGCGCCGTCGAGTGGGGCTGGGACGCCATGCAGTTGCCGGAGACGATCATCGGGACGGCGTTCGGCGTGGTGGCCTTCCCCACGCTGGCCGAGCTGGCCGCCCTGAACGACCGCGACGGGCTGCGCCACGCGCTCTCCGAGTCGCTGCGCACGGTGCTGACCCTCGCCGTGCCGGCGGCGTTTGGCCTCATCCTGCTGGGTCGCCCGCTGATCCAGACGCTCTACCAGCGCGGGGCCTTCGACAGCCAGGCGACCGATGCGGTGTACGTGGCGCTGCGCTTCTTTGCGTTGGGGCTGGTAGGCCATTGCTGCCTCGAACTGGCGGCGCGCACCTTCTTCGCGCAAAAGGACACGGTGACGCCGCTGCTGGTCGCTGCCGGTTCGGCGGGGCTGAACATCGCGCTGGGCGTCGCATTGATGAAGCCGCTGGCGCATGGCGGGCTGGCGCTGGCGAACTCCATCGCCGTCACCGCGGAGGTAGGGGTGCTGCTGGCGTTGCTGAGCCGTCAGTTGGGCGGCATCGAGGGACGAGAGACGCTCGGCGTACTCGTCCGGGTGACCGCGGCGTCGGTGGTGATGGCGGTCGTCATCGGGGCGACGCAGCAGGTTGCGGGCCGGGCCGGCGCGGGCGAACTGATGGCGGCGCTGCTGGCTGCGGCGGCGGGTGCAGGCGTCTATTTTGTCGTTTCGTTCTTGCTGGGCGTCACCGAACTGCGCGATTTTGTCGTCGCGTTGGTTCCGGCGCGCAGATAAAAACTTGCACCGAATTGCGCGAATTGGCTTCGATTCTATGCCGGCGCATCTACCGGCAGCGTAAAAGTAAAGACGCTGCCCTCGCCGGGCTTGCTTTCCACGGCGACGGAACCCCCGTGCGCCAGCACCAACTGCCGGACGATGGCTAACCCCAGCCCGGCCCCCCCGGTCTGGCGGGTTCGCGATGGATCGACGCGATAGAAACGGTCGAAGACGTGAGGCAGATGCTCGGGTGAGATCCCCTCGCCGGTGTCACTGACCGCGACCGTCACTTCGTGAGCGTCGGCGTGCGCGGATAGCGTCACCGCGCCGCCCGCGGGGGTGTGCGCGATGGCGTTGCTTACCAGGTTGCGCAACACCTGCGCGATCCGCTCGGGGTCTACGGTCACTACAGGCAGATCTCCCGGCGCATCGGCCACGACGGTCACCCCCTTCTCCTGCGCCTGCACCTGAAACATCGTCGCGGCCTGCTCGAGCAGGCCGCCCAGGTCGGTGGGGGTACTGAGGAGAGTTAGTTGTCCCGCGTCCACCTGAGCAAGGTCCTGCAGGTCGAGCACCAGCCGTTGCAACAGCATCGTTTCTTCATAGAGGTTGTTCACAAGGGCCGCGTCGGGGATAATTAACCCATCGCGCGAGGCTTCGAGATAGCCGCGCAGGTTGGTGAGGGGCGTGCGCAACTCGTGCGCCACATCGCTGACCAGGTTGCGGCGCAAGGTCTCCTGCTGCGCGAGGCTGCCCGCCATCGAATTGAAGGCATGCGCCAACTGCCCGATTTCGTCCTCGGAATCAATGTCCACCTGCACCGAGAGGTCGCCCCGCTCCATGCGCCGCGCCGCGTCGGTCAGGCGCTCCACCGGTTTGAGGATCCGGCTGGAGGTCGCCAGCGTAAACGCCACAGCGGCCAGCCCGGCGATCAGCGCGCCGAACAGCACGGAACGGTTGACCGCGGAGAGGAAGGCCCGATCGGGGTCATTCGGGCCGCGCTTCGGAAAGACATAGAGTTCTCCCAACGGGCCATCGGCGCCGAACAGGCCCGCGACCGGCGGCGGCCAGCGCCGGTCAGGCGGTTTACCAATCGCCGCCTTGTCGGAGTCGGCGACGACGATCCCGTTGCCATTCACAACAATAATGCGGTCGCCGCGGTTCGCGCTGATCTGCTCGACCTCGGACTGGACGCTCTCCCAACCCCCGTTGACGGTGTAGACCCGCCCGATGAGATAGGCCAGCCGCCGGCCATCCACCGGGACGCGTTGCTCGACATAGCGCTCGAATTCGCCGGTCGTCCGGCGCGAGGCGACAAAGGCCGTGACGCCGGTCGCGATCAACACGACGATGATACTGATTAACAGGAGCCGCAAACGAAGGCTATGCCACATCGCGGCCTTCGGATGCGCCGAACGCGTGGCGGCCCTCGAACTTATAGCCGACGCCCGGCACGGTGAGGACATAGATCGGATGCCCCGGTTCGGGCTCGATCTTGCGGCGCAGGTTCATAATGTGTACATCCACCGTACGCTCCACGCCGAGATAGTCGTACCCGAAGGCGCGGTCGAGCAGCTCGGAACGCGCGAAGGCTCGCCCCGGATCGCGCACCAACGTCTCCAGCAGGCGGAACTCCGTAGGGGTAAGCGTCGTCAATTCGCCCCGCAGCGTCACCTCGTGGCGCACGAAGCTGATCCCGAGGTCGCCGAAGTGCATATCGGCTTGCGGCTCCTCATCCGGCGCGGCGCGACGCAAGACCGCGCGGATGCGCGCAACCAGCTCGCGCGGGTTGAACGGCTTGGCGAGATAGTCGTCGGCCCCCAACTCCAACCCGACAAGCTTGTCGTCGTCGGTGCTGCGCGCCGTGAGTATGATGATCGGCACGCGGGATTCCGCCCGCAATAGTCGGCAAACATCGAGGCCATCGAGTTCGGGCAGCAATAAATCGAGGACCACGAGATCGGGGTTTTTGGCGCGCGCCACGTTCAACGCTTCTCGCCCGTCATACGCCGGCAACACCCGATAGCCGTCGCGCTTCAGGTAGAGCGTCACCAGGTCTACGATCTTGCGGTCATCATCCACGACCAGAATGGTGCGATTCATCTCCCCGAACTCTCCCCGAAGCCGCGCATCTGACGCCATTTCGTGGCGTGCGCACTCCTCTGTTACATATTCCTGCTTGACCACTCTATCACGGAGATATAAAGATTTGATGAAGATGGCGTTAGCATTCGGTTGCATCGGCCAACGCAACGAGATTCTTCACTCCGTTCACGATAACATGACATAGCCCGACAAGCCGCTATCGGCCATAGGTTATAAGCCATCAGCCATCCGCTATTAGCTATCCGCTATAAACCATACGCCGACTTCGCCAGGCCGTACGCGCTGTCGCGCATCATCGCCTGCGCGTCCGCCTCGTCAATCAGGTGGCGCGCCAGCAGGCCGGCAATCCAGTTCGCAGCCGAGCGCCGCCACAGGTCATGCCGGGCGGGGATCGAGGGATAGGCGCGCGTGTCGTCGTTGAACCCCGCCGTGTTGGCGGGGCCGGCCGTCTCCATCACGCGGTCGAAATAGCGACGCATCCCGGCGAGACTGTCGAAGAACCACCACGGCGGCCCCAGCCGGAGCGCCGGATAGTGCCCCGCCAGCGGAGCCATCTCGCGGGAATAAGAACTCTCGTCGAGGCAGAAGAGGATCAACGTGAGGCGGGAATCATTGCCGAAACGGTCGAGCAACGGCTTAAGCTCGCGCGTCCACTCCGTCGCGACGGGGATGTCCGCGCCCTTATCCGGCCCGAACCGCTCGAACACGAAGGGGTTGTGATTGCGATAGGACCCGACGTGCAACTGCATCACCAGCCCGTCCTCGGTGCTCATACGCGCCATCTCCATCAGCATGTGGCCGGTGAAGCGGCGCGCATCGTCGGCGGTCGCCACGCCGCGCAGGGCACGCGCGAAGATGGCTTCCGCGTCTTCAGGCGTCAACGACCCCGTGTCCGCCGTCAACGCGGCATGATCGGTCGCACGCGCGCCCATCGTCACGAAGAAGGCGCGCCGGTCGCTCAGCGCATCCAGCAGGAGCCGATAGGAGACGATCTCGCGGCCCCAGACATCGCTGAGCCGGTCGAGCTGGGCGCGCCAATCGGGCCGGTCGAGATTGACCACGCCATCGGGGCGGAAGGTGGGCCGCACGCGCGGCTGCCCGGTGGTGGGGTTGACGCCCCAACCGTCTTGCAGCAATTTCTGATGCCACTCCAGCGAGTCCGCCGGGCCGTCGGTGGTGCAGAGGATTTCAATGTTAAAGCGCTCGAACAGGGCGCGCGGGCGGTAGGCCGAATCGGCCAGGCGCGCCGCGAGCTGATCGTAAATCGCGTCCGCCGTCTCCGCCGTCAGCTTCTCCTGGACGCCGAACACCTCCGCCAGTTCATCGGTGAGCCAGTAGCCGGTGGGCGTGCCGCGGAAGAGATGATAGTTCTCGGCGAAAAGCCGCCACACCCGACGATGGTCGGTCTCGACCGCGCCGCCGTCGAGGCGCGGCACACCCAGCGCTTCGAGCGAGATGCCCTGGGAGTAGAGCAGGCGCGTGACGTAGTGATCGGGGATGATGAGCAGGTCGGCGGGAGAGCCGAAACTTGCATCCGGGTCGCCCAGCAGGCGCGGGTCCACGTGGCCGTGCGGGCAGACCAGCGGCAGATCACGTACCTCGGCGTGCAGGTCGCGCGCCAGAGCGCGAATGGTGGGGTCGGGATCTAACGCGCGGTCGGGATTGAGGGAAGATGACATGCAGGGTTCTCCGTTCTTTGAGATGGCATTGACCAGCGCGGTCAAAGAGCCTATAATTTCGTTCGGAAGTTTATCGCGCCCCAATGAGCAGCCATAGCATTGTATAACACATATCGAAGAGGATGGTAAACATGACGGATTTCATCCGCTGGCGGTGCGCTGACGGCGACTTCGCGGGCTGGCAGCTTGCCGGCGCGCAACTCGATGCGTCCGGCGCGCTCGGCCTGGACCTGACAACAGCCGCGCCGGAGAACGACCCGTATGCGCCGGAAACCTACCACGACCGCAACTTTTACAACGGCGGCAGCTATCGCGTGGGCGAGGCCATTAGCCCGGTTTGCGCGGTCTCATTCTCCGAAGTCATCGCCTCGTGGAACGCGGACACGCCGGCGGGGAGTTGGATCGAGACGTTGATCCGGGCGCGCATCGCCGGGCGCTGGACCGGCTGGTATCATCTGGGCGTGTGGGCCTCGGGCGCGGAGACGATTGCGCGGCATTCCGTCAACGGGCAGAAAGACGCCGACGGCGCGGTTGCCACGGACACGTTGATGCTGAGCGACAAGGACGCGCCCGCGGACGCCTTACAGCTCAAGTTTCGGCTGTTCAGCGCCGATGGTCGCGCGGCGCCGTGCGTCCGCAACGCGTCGGTTTCGGGTTCTCCCGCCGCGGCCCAACCCGCGAGTCTGCCGCCTGGCGACCCGGCGCGTTGGCATATCTTGCTGGATGCGCCGCAATGCTCGCAGATGGTCTACCCCGACGGGGGCAACGTGTGGTGCAGCCCCACCTGCGTCGCGATGACGCTGAGCTATTGGGGGCGCGCGCAGGGGCCGTGCGGGCCAACCGTGCGGGCCGCGGTCGCCGGTGTCTACGACTGGCTTTACAAAGGTTACGGCAATTGGGTCTTCAACACGGCCTATGCGGCGGCGCACGGCATGGAAGCCTACGTGGCCCGCTTTGCCAGCCTGGCGCAGGCAGAAAAGTGGATTGCGGGGGGCATCCCACTGATCATGAGCGTGGCCTGGGGCGAAGGTGAACTGACGGGCGCGCCGATTCCAACCAGCAACGGTCACCTTGTCTTTCTGGTGGGGTTCGACGCTGCGGGCAACCCCATCATCAACGACCCGGCCGCAGCAACGAACGACGAGGTCCGACGCACCTATGACCGGGCACAGTTCGAGACGCTCTGGCTGGCGCGTTCGGGCGGCGCGGTCTACCTGATCTACCCGGAAGGCCACACGACGCCAACCCTCGCCTGACACAGCACTGAAAAGACACCATGCGGAGGGTTGGACGCCGATTGAAACGGTTGACAGCGCGCCGGAGATTGTTATAATCAAGTTCTCTCGGCAAAATCGTGAAAGGAGACCTCTATGTCCGTCGTAAAAGTCATTGAGATCATCGCGGAGGGCGACAGCCTCGAAGGCGCGATCGAATCCGGGGTACACGAGGCGTCCAAGTCGGTCCGCAACATCAAGGCCGTGAACGTGGAGAACATCAAGGGCCTCGTCGAGAAGGCCCAGGTCGTCCGCTATCGGGTAGACCTGAAGGTCAGCTTCCTCGTCGAGGACTGAACCGCCATGCACAGCCGCCCGCGATGACCGGCGAATTGACGCGCCGCGCGCTGCAGGCGTATGGGAAACTCTATCTGTGGGCTGCTGATCGGCTCTACAACGAATTCGCGCCGTTATACGATGCCGTAAGCTGGCTGGTCAGCAGCGGGCAGTGGGCGCGCTGGCGGCGGGTCGCGCTGGATTACGTGCAGGGGCCGGACGTGCTGGAGGTGGGCTTCGGCACGGGCGAGCTGCTCACGGAGATGGCGGCGCGCGGGTGGCGCGTCACCGGCGTGGACCAGTCGGCGGCGATGCAGCGGGTGACGAACAAGAAGTTGCGGGGGGAGGCGTCGTCTCGTCCTTCCTGTGTTCGCGGGCGCGTCCAGGCGTTGCCGTTGTGCGACGCCTGTTGCGACACGGTCGTCTCGACCTTTCCCGCCCCGTACATCGTGGAGTCCGCCAGCCTGAGCGAGATCGCGCGCGTCTTGCGGCCCGGCGGGCGGCTAGTCGTGGTCGGCTTGGCCGTCTACACGGAACGCCGAAAGCCTGAGATGGCGTTTCACCTTCGCACGACGCCCGAACCCGGCGTCGAAACATTCTGCGAGAAGGCGGAAGCCGCAGGGTTGCGCGTGCAGCTTAGTTCGCGTTTCATCCCGCCAGCGCGGCTGCCCGTGTTGCTGGCCGAGTGCCCCGCGTGAGTTCGCTCCAGCCTGACTCGTGGCAGCGCACCGGCATCGGCGCAGGCTGCGTGCTGGAGACGCCGGACGGTTTGCGCCTGACGACCGAAGGCGCGACGGCGACGAGCTACAGCAACGCGCAGATTGACGACTACACCGGGTTGCCCCGGTCGGTTTTCCCGTGGCGGCCGCCGGTCACGCTGAGGCTGCGCGCGCGATTCTCACACGGCGCGGGCGCTGATGGGAAACCCGGCCTGCGGGGGACGGCGGGGTTCGGGTTCTGGAACGATTTCTTCATGTCGGGGCGAACGCCGACGCTACCGCGCGCGGTCTGGTTCTTCTACGCGTCGCCGCCATCCGATATGAAATTCGCTGTGGAGACGCCGGGTTACGGATGGAAAGCGGCGACCATTGACGCGTTGCGACCGGCGACGCCGCTGATGCTGGCGTCCGCCGTAGCAACCGTGCCGCTGATGAATAGCGAGCGCCTGTATCGCCGCATCTGGCCGCATTACCAGCGAACGCTGCGCATCTGCGAGCAGACCGCGCCCGCGGCGATGGACGCGTGGCATTCGTACACCATCGAATGGCTGCCGGAGCAGGCGCGATTTTCGGTGGATGATGCAGTCATCATGGAGTGCTCCTCCGCGCCCGCCGGCCCGCTGGGGCTGGTGGTCTGGCTCGACAATCAATACCTGGTCGCGCTGCCCTGGGGCCGCCTGCGCTGGGGGCTGCTGGCAACGGATGGCCTACAATGGTTGGAAATCGCCGGGCTTGAGGTACGCGGCGGGTAGACCGCGCGAGAGAAAGAGAAGCGGATGGAATTAATCCGGATCGGGGCCAACAAGCTCCGTAATAGCCTGGGGACGCTGGTGAATCGGGTGGAGCGTGGCGACGCCGACGTGATCGTGACGCGCTACCTGCGGCCCATCGTGGTGATCATCCCCTACCGCGACTATCTTGCGCTCAAGAGCGAACTGGACGCGCTGCGCGACGCGCGCGCGGCAGAGGCGGACGAGAGTTGACGTGCAACGCAATTTGGAAGTGCGTTGCACGTCAACTTTGCGATAATGCGGCGGCGCGCCGGGCGACCCAGCGTTCGATACGATCCTGATACCGCACCCCGATGACGCCGATGCTTAACAACACGATGAAGCCGCCGATCACCCAGGGCGACCGCCAGTCAATCCGCCCCGCGCCGACCGCGGCGCTCACCGTGAGCGAGGGCGCGCGCACCAGCGCTGCCACCGCCATGATCTTCCAGACGCTCAACGTGGTCAGCCCGGCGAGGAAGAAAAGCATGTCGCCCAGCGGGCCGAGCATCAACAGGAACCACAGACCCAGTGAGTTGAGGTGGGCGACGTTCTCCCAGCGCGTCAGCCGGTCGGCGCCCACCGCCTTGCTCACCAGGGGCCGGCCATAGATGCGCGCCAGACTCATCGCCAGCGCGCCGCCAATCAGCATCCCGATCGTCGAGTAGACCGTGCCCCACACCCAGCCGAACAGATAGCCCGCGATCACCTGAAACACATAGCCGGGGATGGGCGCGATCAGAATTTGCAGCGCGAAGAGCGCGATCAGCCCGACCGGCCCCCAGGGGCCGAGGCTCACCAGCCATGCGCGAATCGCCTCAGAGTCTTTCAGAACCGCGAAGATCGGTGCGCGATAGGCAAAGAAGAGACTGGCGGCTGCGATAAGCAGGGCCGTATAAAGGGCATAACGGATCTGAGGGCGCATGGCACTATTGTACTGCTCACGGCGCGCGGAACATGTAGGCTGCGTTCCATGCGCATTATGATGAGAGTCAGTTGCGCTACGGCGGCAGCGTGTTACACTCACTCGTAGGGGTGGTTGTGGCCGGCGTGGCTAAAGCCACGACTACGAAGTCAGAACAAGTCACTCAGTGAGGAGAAGGACATGGATAAAGTAAAACTCGCGTTCATCGGTTCGGGCGGGATCGTCCGGTCACACCTGGATCAAGGATTGAAGGACTTCACAGATGTGGAGTTCGCCGGCTGGTGCGACCTGTCGGAAGAGACGGCCGCGGCCCGCAAGGCGCAGGTGGGGGGCCAGGGCGAGGTCTACACCGACGCCCGCACGATGCTGACGGAGACGAAGCCCGACGCGGTGTACATCATGCTGCCGCCCTTCGCGCACGGCGAGGCCGAGGCGCTGGTGCTGGAGCACAAACTGCCGTTCTTCGTGGAAAAGCCGGTGGCGATTGACCTGGACACTGCGCTGCGGGTGGCGGAAGGCGTGGATAAACACGGCCTGCTGACATCGGTCGGGTACATGAACCGCTATCGCGAGTCGGTCCTGCGCGTCCGCGAGATCCTGCACGAGCAGAAGCCGGTGATGATGCACGGCGGCTGGCTGGGCGGTGGGCCGAAGGAATACGAGGGCATCTGGAAATGGTGGGTGCAGAAAGACAAATCGGGCGGGCAGTTTCTGGAGCAGACGACCCACACCATTGACCTGGCGCGCTTCCTGTTCGGCGATGTCACCGAGGTGTACGCGGTGGCGGTGCGCGACCGGCGCGAGCGGCCCGACTTCTTCACGATTGAGGACGCTTCGATGGTACAGATGCGCTTCGCGAACGGCGCGGCGGGCAACCTCTACAGCTCCGCCAGCACGTCGCAGGGCGGCGGCGTGTCGCTGACCGTCTGGGGTACCGACCTGCGCGCCGAGTTCACCGGCTGGGAGCATAGTGTCCTGATCCATCTGCCCGATCAAGAGGCAACGAGCATTCCGGGCGAGCAGAACATCTTCGGGCGAGAAGATCGGGCGTTCATTGACTCGGTGAAAGCCGGGCGCGACATGGGCATCCTCGCGACCTACGAAGACGGCCTGAAGGCCACCGCCATCGCTGTCGCCGCGAACGAGTCCATGGCGAACGGCAAAGTCGTCCCCGTCGCCGCCTGATAACCACCCGAATCTTCTCTTCGTAGTGACGGCTTCAGCCGTCGGGGCAGCTCAAACGGCTAAAGCCGTCACTACGAAGGGGTTACGCCGTGGCTGAGCTATTAACCAACGAAGGAGAGATCTATGCGCATCAAGCAATCCGTCTGTTACCCGATCTTCCGCATGAAGGACATGAGTCTTGACGACCTGTTCGGCGTCTGCGCGGACATTGGCTACGCCGCGGTCGAGTTGTGGGGCCGCGGCGACGATTTCGAAGAGGTGATGGAAACCGCGAAGAAGCACAACCTCGCGGTCGCCAGCATGGTGGGACACGGCTCATTGCCTGACGGCCTCAACAAGCGCTCGAACCATGACCGGATCGAGGACGAGATCAAGACCTCGATTGACATCGCCGTCAAATACGGGATTCCGGGGTTGATCTGCTTCAGCGGCAATCGCCAGCCCTTTCAGACTGAAATCGAGGCGATTGAGGCAGTGGCCGACGGCTTCCGGCGCGTGGCCCCTTACGCCGAAAAGATGGGCGTGAACCTCAACATGGAACTGCTGAACTCCAAGGTCAACCACGCCGGCTATCAGTGCGATCATACGGCGTGGGGCGTGGCCGTCTGCGAGCGGGTCAACAGCCCGCGTGTTAAGCTGCTGTACGACATCTACCACATGCAGATCATGGAAGGCGACATCATCCGCACGATCCGCGAGAATCTCAAGTGGATCGGGCACTTCCACACCGCCGGCAACCCCGGACGCAACGACATGGATGACACCCAGGAGCTCAACTACGCCGGTATTTGCAGCGCCATCGCTGCCACGGACTATGACCTGTACGTGGGGCATGAGTTCACGCCGAAGGACGACCTGATCGAAGCGCTGCGGGCAACATATCCGATCTGCAACCAGGGCTGAGTAATCTGTAGGACTGGTTTATATGGTACCCCGCGGAGTGCACATCTGAGGATGCGCACTCCGCGGGGTAGTAAGATCTATCTGACAGAACACGGAGGAGACCAAATATGATTGATGAGGCCGAACGACGCCGCCTGGAGCGGCTCGCCGTGGAGATGCGTCTGAACATCGTGCAGATGATGGGGCCGGGCAAGTCACACCATTTCGGAGGGTCGCTCTCCGCTGCAGACATCATGACGGCGCTCTACTTCTACAAGATGCGGTTCGACCCGCGTAACCCGACGTGGCCCGAGCGCGACCGTTTCATCATGAGCAAGGGTCATTCCGTCCCCGCGCAATACGTGGCGCTGGCGATGCTGGGCGTGCTCGACCCGGCGGAGTTGCCGACGCTCAAGAAGATGGGTAGCCGGTTGCAAGGCCACCCGGCCATGCACGAGACGCCCGGCATCGAGGGCTGCACCGGCGCGCTGGGCGAGGGGCTGTCCTACGCGAACGGCATGGCGCTGGCCGGGCGCATCCAGGGCTTAGACTATCGGGTCTACTGCCTGCTGGGCGACGGCGAGTTGCAGGAGGGCCAGGTCTGGGAGGCCGCCATGACCGCCGCGCGGCACAACCTCGGCTCGGTGACGGCATTCCTCGACTGGAACCGGCTGAAGGCGATGGATGAATCGAACTCGAGCAAGTGCATGGACCCCCAGCCCGACCGCTGGACGGGTTTCTGCTGGGCGGTGCGCGAGATTGACGGCCACGACATGCAGGCCATCTGCGACGCGCTGGACTGGGCGGAGAGCATCCCCGACCAGCCCAAGATCATCATCGCCAACACGATCAAGGGCAAGGGCGTGTCGTTCACGGAAGACCAGGCGGCGTTCCATAACGGTGTGATGAGCCCGGAACAATACGAGTTGGCGCTGGCCGAACTCGAAGCGCAGCGCGACGCGCTCGCCGGAAAGGAGATCGCCTGACATGCCCACTACCCTTGAAACCCGCTTCGCCTACGGCGAGGCGCTGCTGGAATTGGGCAAGCAGCGACCGGACGTGGTCGCCCTCGACGCCGACCTGTACAAGTCCACGCGGTCGGTGCTGTTCCGCGACGCCTTCCCGAATCGCTTCATTGACATCGGCATCTCCGAGGCGGATATGGTGAGCACAGCCGCAGGGATGGCCGCGTCGGGGCTGATGCCCTTCGTCAACAGCTTCGCGATCTTCCTCACCGGCATCTGCTATATTCCCATTCGCACCCAGATCTGTTACCCAGGATTAAACGTCAAGCTGGTCGGGTCGAGCGCGGGGCTGACGCAGGGGCCGGACGGCGCGAGCCACCAGTCGCTGGAGGACATCGCGCTGATGCGCGGGCTGCCCAACATGACCGTGATCGTGCCCGCCGATGAGGTGGAGACGCGCCAGGCAACCTTCGCCATGGCGGAGTGGCCGGGGCCGGTCTACATGCGGTTGGGCCGCTATCCCGTACCGCGCATCTACGAAGATAATTATCAGTTTGCCATTGGCCGGGCCAGCGTGCTGCGCGAGCCCGGCGCGGCGGAAGTCGCATTGCTGGCAACGGGGCACGAAGTGTGCAAGGCGCTGGAAGCCGCGGACCAACTCGCGCGTGATGGCGTGACCGCCCGCGTGCTGAACTTCTCGACGATCAAGCCGCTGGACGAAGCCGCGGTGCTGGCCGCGGCGGGCGACGTAGCGCTGGTCGTCACCGTGGAGGAGCACAGCATCATCGGTGGGCTGGGCAGCGCCGTGGCCGAGGTGTTGGCCGCCCTGCCCAACCACGCGCCGCTGCTGCGGCTGGGCGTGCGCGACGTGTTCGGTGAGTCGGCGCTGGCCGACGAATTGCTGGAGAAGCACGGCTTGCAGGCCGGCGGCATCCGCGACAGCGTCTTGACCGCACTGCGAGAGAAATCGCCCATCTAGCGCCCGCCGCACTTGCGTGCGCCACTACGAACCTTCCCTGCGGCAGGCGCAATGTGATATTGCGCCTGCTGCTTCGCGTTCAGGAACGAACATAAGCACTTACGATTCGTTACGAATATGAACGAAAACTCTTGACTTAAGAGCGTTTAAGGAGTATGCTGATCTCAGTGTGATTGTTTGGTCATCTCTCCTGATCTAGCGAGGGCGCAAACCATGCACCTCAAAGAAGAACGTCGCCGGCTGATCCTCGAAACCGTGGCCGCCGATGGTCAGGCCACCGTCGCCGCGTTGAGCGACAAGCTGAACGTGAGCGAAGTTACCGTCCGCCGTGACCTGCAAGACTTGGCCGAACGCGGCCTGCTCCTGCGCTCGCATGGCGGCGCGGTATTGCCGCAGGCCGCCTCGCCCGAGCCGCCCATCCTCCAGCGCGTCAAGGAAACCCAGTCGTACAAAGCCCAAATCGGGCGCGCCGCGGCGGAGTTGATTCCCGATGACAGTTCCGTCTTCATCGGTTCCGGCACCACCACGGCGCAGGTCGCCCGCCATCTGACCGGGCGCAAGAACCTCACCGTCATCACCAATGCATTGAACGTTGCCACCGAGTTGGCGACGGCCCCCGGCGTCACCGTCGTCATGACCGGCGGCGTGATGCGCAAATCTGAGCTTTCGCTGATCGGCCACCTGACCGAGTTGGCGCTGCGCGAGGTGCGCGTGGATCGCGCGGTCGTGGGAATGCAGGCCATCAGCCTCGAAGATGGTATGACCAACGATCACTGGCCGGAGGTGATGACCGACCGCGCCGTGATTCAGATGGCGTCCGAATTGATTGTTGTCGCCGATCACACCAAGTTCGGGCAGGTCGCCTCCGCCCTCATCGCCCCCATCGAACGCATCTCCACCCTTGTCACCGACCACGAGACCGATCCGGCCACATTGGAGCATTGTCGTCGCCTGGGCATCCGTGCGATCGTTGCCCCCTGCCAACATCAGCGTTGCCTGAAAAGCTGAATGTCCGCGATCACTGCTTTCCAGAGGAGAAGCTATTAATCATGGCGCTGAACGGACCACTTCGAGTGAGCGACAACGGACGCTACTTCGTGGATACGACCGGAGCGCCCTTCTTCTGGCTGGGCGACACCGCCTGGCCGCTCTTCGGGCAATATGCGCGCGCCGAGGCCGAAGCCTATCTGGACGACCGGGCCGCGAAAGGGTTCAACGTCGTGCAGGGGGTGCTGGCCTGGGGCGGCGGCACCGGTTTTGAGATAGACATGCCTGGACCCAACTCTGCCGGTAATGCGCCCTGGTCAGGCGACCCGACGCACCCCAACGACGCCTACTTTCGCAACGTGGATCACCTGGCGCGTTATGCCGCCGAACGTGATATCGTGCTGGCGATGCTGCCCACCTGGGGCTATTATGTCAACAATGTGCAGACGCTGAACCCGGAGAACGCGCGGGTTTACGGCAAGTGGCTGGGCGAACGCTATCAGGACCAGCCGAACATCATCTGGGTCAACGGCGGCGACCGGATTCCCACAGGGTATGAGGCGACCTATCGCGCTCTGGCCGAGGGCCTGCATGAAGGCGACGGCGGCGCACACCTCATCACCTATCACCCTTGCGGCTGGCGCAGTTCCGGCCAGTTCTGGCATGGCGAACCGTGGCTCGACTTCAACATGATCCAGACGTGGACGGATTGGGCCAGGATTTACCCCGCCGTCGCCGCCGAGTACGCGCGGACGCCGATCAAGCCAGTGGTGCTGGCCGAGCCGGCGTATGAGGACGGCCCGGAATATCCGCAGGGGCCGATCACCCCGCACGTGCTGCGCCGCGAGGCGTGGTGGAGCGTGATGGCGGGCGGCTTTTTCACCTACGGCCACAATCACAACTGGCGCATGGAGCCGGGTTGGCTGGAGGAGCTCACGGCGGCCCCCGGCGCGGCGCAAATGACGATCCTCAAGGATGTTATGACGGCGCGCCCGTGGTGGACGATGACACCGGATCAAGGACTGTTCGAGGCCGGCATGGGCGAAGGCCGAACCCTGAACGCCGCGCTGCGTTCCACGGACGGCCGTTGCGCGATCGTCTACCTGAGCGCCCAATGTCACGCGCTGATCAACGTGGACAAGATCGAGGCGCGCGAGACGCGGGCGACCTGGATCAACCCGGCCACCGGCGAAGCGCACGACGCGGGGGTCTATGCAACGGGCAGTTACATCGGCAACGAATTCCCAAAACGCACCAGCATCCTCTTCTCCGTGCCCGGCCACTGGGAAGACGCCGTGCTGGTGTTGGATGCCGTCTGAGGCGAAATGGTATCTATGATGAACAATCCATCCCGTAATCGGCGCATGATTTTCGATATTCACACGCACATCCACCCGATGGCCGCAGGGGAAATGCGGCGCATCATGGACGCCGCGGAGATGGAACGCGTGGTGAACCTGGGCATCCTCGAAGCGATGGGGATTCCTTATGAAGAGGGGATGCGCGCCTTTCGGGACGTGCTGGGCGACCGGATGGTTTACTTCCCCACGCCCGTCTTCAACAACCTGACCGCCGGGTTTGGCGAGCGGATGGCCGATGATCTGGAGCGCAAGGTCACGGCCGGCGCGGCCGGGTTGAAAATCTTCAAGGAGTTGGGGCTGCGCCACAGAGACAGCGAAGGTAAGCTGATCGCCGTAGACGACCCGCGACTCGATCCGCTGTGGGCGCGCGCGGGCGCGCTCGGCGTTCCGGTGCTCATTCACACTGCCGACCCGAAGGCGTTCTTCGAGCCGCTGAACGCGGAAAACGAACGTTGGGACGAATTGAGCGCCCATCCCGACTGGCATTTCGGCGGCCCGGAGTACCCCGGCTTCTGGGAACTACTCGCCCAACTCAATCACGTCATCGAGCGGCATCCGCGCACGACCTTCATCGGCGCGCATCTGGGCAACTGCGCCGAAGATCTCAACTATGTGGACGCCTGTCTGAGCCGATATCCGAACTACGCGGTCGAGACCTCGGCGCGGCTGGCCGAATTCGGGCGCCACCCGCGAGAGGAAGCGCGCGCCTTCTTCATCAAGCACCAGGACCGGATCATGCTGGGATCGGACCTGGTGTTGGGCTGGGACGCCTTCAACATGCCGGAACGTGTGGACGTTGACGGCATCGCGGCGTTCTACGACATCCACCGGCGCTACTTCGAGACCGACGACGCGCAGATGGATCACCCGTTCCCGATCCAGGGGCGCTGGAAGATTGACGCCATCGGCCTGCCCGCAGACGTTCTCGATAAGCTGTATATGGAGAACGCCCGCAGGCTGATCCCGGCGCTACATTCGTGAGATGTGGTGCGCAGCGAGTCAGGAGGTGACATCCCACCAATAGGGAGTGAGTTTCCGCCGGACCAACGACATGGACGTTTGGCCGGATTAAAGATGATCGCTGTTCAAAATTATCAGGAGGATAATGATGTCCAAGAAGATGACTCGTCGTGAAATGCTCCGGCTCACGGGCGGCGTCGGCGCGGCCGCCGCGCTCGCGGCCTGTGGACAGGCCGCCGCGCCTGCCGCCCCCGCCCAACAACCCGCCGCCGAAGAACAGGCCGCTGCGGCTGAGGCTCCTGCCGCCGCGCAGCCCTCCGGCGAAAAGACCACGATCCGCCTCTGGTCGCACCAGAACCCCTCGTTCATTGCGGCCAACGATGCAACCATCGCTAAGTACGTCGAGGCGAATCCCAATGTCGAAATCAAGTACGAGAACTTCGATTACGGGTTATTCACCCAGACGATCCAGACCTCGATGGCCGCCCAGAACGAGGCGGACATCATGGAAATGTTCGGCTCGTGGGTGCCTGCTTACACTAAGGGCGGCACGCTCGCCGAAGCGCCCGCCGATATGATGACCTATGCCCAGGCGCAGGATACGTTCTACGCCGCGCCGCTGGACGGCTACGTGCGCGACGGCAAGCTGTACGGCTTGCCCAATGAATATAACCTCGAGAACGGCGCCGTCCTGACCAACAAGCGGATGTTCGAAGAAGACGGCATCACCTTCCCGCCGACATGGGCGAAGTGGGATGAACTGGTCGCCAATGCTTCTAAGCTTGCCCGCTGGAACGGTGACGTTCTGGAGCGCGCCGGTTATCACTACGTGACCGCTGACGGCCTGGGGTTCCAATTGTGGGAAGGCATCCTGGAGCGCGGCGGCGACTACTGGGCCGACGACAAGGTTCACCTGAACCTGGAGACAGATCAGGCCGAAGCCACCGTGCAGTGGCTGCAGGACATGGCGCTGAAGGATCGGGTGACGGATGCCCACACCTTCAATGGTGATTCGAACCCGGTAGGCGACTCATTCTTCCAGGGGTTAGTCGCCATCGGCTTCATCGGCCCGTGGATCGTCCCGGAAGGCCGCCGCAACTTCCCCGATTTCGCGGATCCCTGGGAGTATGTGCGCTTGCCGTACTACGGCGACCAGATGGCTTTTGCGGCGGACGCGGGCTGGGGCAAGGTGGTCTCCAAGAACACCAAGGCGCTGCCCATCGCATGGGACTACGCCCGCTTTGCGGCGGCGGACCCCGCCAACGCCAAATCGTGGAACGTCGGCACCGGCACGATCCCGGCCCTCAAGGCGGTGGCCGAGGATCCGACCCTGTTGGACGACATTGACTGGATCGCGCCGAGCCTCGAAGTGCTGCCGTTCGGCCGCTTCGTGGGCGACCTGCAAGACCGTGACTTCGTCTGGTATAACGTCATTCAGGCGCGCCTGACGGAGACGTTGCAGGGCCAGCACACGCCGGCCGAGGTTGTGGCGTTGATGAACGAAGAGATCAACGGCATGATTGACAGCAAGATCGGCGCGTAAGACCTCCCTCACCCCGGCCCTCCCAGAGGGAGAGGGGGCAATATGCTCCCTCGCCCCGCGGGAGAGGGTTGGGGTGAGGGCCGAGAGCCATAAGGGGGGACACGATGGCGGCATCCACACCAAAGACCGGCAGCCTGGGGCAAGGCCAGAAGCGATTCGTGACCGGAAGCCTGACGCCGATCATGCTCTATATGATGTTCTTCACCCTCGTGCCGATGATCTGGGCCATCGTCATCACGTTGTTTCGGTTCAGCCCGACGCGCCAGGGTGAGGTATTGGGACTGGGCGGGCTGAACCCGTTCATCGGCATAGACAATTACCTGGAGTTATTATCCGACTCGCCCAACGGCAAGCTCTTTCGGATGGCTGCAAAAAATACGCTGCTTTTTGCAGTAGTCTACGTGCCGTTGAATCTGGTGGTGACCCTGACGCTGGCTTCGCTGATTGACGGCGTGGGTCGTCGGTTCCAATCGGCATTTCGCACGATTTACTTCCTGCCGACCGTCACCTCGTTGGTCGCCGTTTCACTGATCTGGGGCAGCATCTATAATCCGACATTTGGCCTGCTTAACTCGGTGCTGCGCAGCATCGGGCTGAACGGGAAGGTGTGGCTGGGAGACTCGCAAAACCGCATCCTCGGCGTTCCGCTGCCCATGCTGGCGCTGGTCATCACCTATCTCTGGCAGGATATGGGCTATAACCTGGTGATCTTCCTTGCGGGGTTACAGGGCATCCCGGAGGTGTTCCACGAGGCGGCACGCGTGGATGGGGCCAGCGTCTGGCAGCGCTTCCGACACATCACCGTACCTCTGCTGCGCCCGACGTTCACCTTCGTCATCGTGATGACCATGCTTTCGACGTGGCAAGTCTTCGTCATCTTCCAGGTGATGACACGCGGCGGGCCGAGCAACCTCACGCGGACGCTGGTATTGCACATCTACGAAACCGCCTTCCGTTTCCAGGAGCAGGGTCTGGCGTCGGCGATGGCAATGGTGCTCTTCTTGTTCATCATGGTCGCTACGTTGATTCAACTCAAGGTGCTGCGCAGAGATTGGGAGTATTAGATCATGGCGACAACCCCGATGATGCAAGAGATCGTTGCGTCTGAACAAGCGTCGCGCACGCCAGGTGGCGAATCGCGTTTCAAGCTGCGCAGCCTGCCCCTCTATCTCATCCTGTTGACGGGCTGTCTGGTGACGCTGGTGCCATTCTTGTGGATGGTCAGCTCTTCCCTTAAGTCGTCTGCAGAGATCATCCGCCTGCCGCCGACCCTGTGGCCGGAAAACCCGTCGCTGCAAAGCTTCCGCACGATTTTCTCCGACCCCAAGGTGCCGCTCGCGCGCTTCTATCTGAACAGCATCATCGTCAGTTTCTCCGTCGTCGGGATGGTGCTCTTCACCAGTTCGCTGGCGGGCTTCATCTTCGCCAAGTATCAGTTCTTCGGCAAGAACGTGCTCTTTGCCGTGATCCTGGGCACGCTGATGATTCCGTTCCAGGTCGTGATGATTCCGCTCTATCTGATCATCGCGCGGCTCGGCATCATAGACTCGTTGGCAGGGTTGATCGTCCCCGGCGCGGTCAGCGCGTTCGGCATCTTCCTGATGAAGCAGTTCATCGAGGCGATGCCCAGCGAGCTTCTGGACGCCGGGCGCATTGACGGCGCATCGGAATGGAGCATCTACGCGAAGATCATCTTGCCGCAAATGGGGCCGGCGCTGGCGACGCTGGGCATCTTCACCTTCATGGGCGTATGGAACGATTACCTCTGGCCGCTCATCGTCATTACTACCACGGAGAAGCGCACCCTGCCCATCATGCTGACCTGGTACAGCTCGCAACATGGCTCGCGACAGGATCTCACCATGGCCGCCTCACTGCTGGTGATCCTGCCGGTGCTGATTGTCTATTTCATCTTCCAAAAGTGGATCGTGCGCGGCGTGGCGATGACCGGATTCAAGTAAGCGTATCTTCGAAAATGCGTAGTGGGCGTCACGAGCGCCCACAAGGGGCTAGACTACGCATCTCAACGGCTTCGTTCCCGATCATACCTTAAAGCATAGACTATGGAGGTCGTGGGTGAATTTTAATGAGCGAATCAGCGCGGTGCTACACGGCGGCAAGCCGGACCGGGTCCCCTTCGCGCCGTACTCAAACCTGGTGCCGCGCGGCGAGTTTGACCGGGAGATGCGCAACCGCGGCATGGGGCTGTGCGTGCGCGTCTCGTCCATCTGGTCGGAACGGCCCAACGTCGTCGAAGAACGGCGTCATGAGGGCGACACCATCGTTACCACGTATCGGACGCCCGCGGGCGACGTCTCGACTCGCGAGCGCATCCACGCCGGGCGGATCAGCGACAACGAGTCGGCGGAGGTGGAGGGGCTGATCAAACAGGAAGCCGACATCGAGCCGGTGATCTTCATGCTGGACGATGAGGTGTTTCACCTGGATGAGGGCATCTACCGGGGCGCGGTGCGCGATGCGGGGACCGACGGCATCGTGCGCGACACCGCGTTGGATATGGAAGCCCCGCCCTACGGCGCAACCCGCGTCTACTTCGGCAGCTACTTCGGGCTGGAAAGGTGGGTGTACGCGCAGCACGATTGGCCGGACGCGTTCGCGCGCCTGGTCGAGGCGCAGACACGACGCGACGAGCGCCGGTTGACCCTGGCGGCCGAGTTGCCCGGCGACTTCGTGGCCTTCGGCTGGTTCGAGGGGCTGTGGGGCGCGGAGCAGTTCGCCCGACACGAGCTGCCTTTCTACCAGAAGTGGGTACCCTATCTGCAAGCGCGCGGCAAGCTGTGCGCGCTACACTGCGACGCGACCCGCAACATGCGCGCCATCGCGCCGCTGCTGCGCGAGACCGGCGTCGCCGTGATCGAAGCGTATACGCCGCCGCCGGTGGGCGAGTTGAGCGTCGCCGAGGCGCGCGCAATCTGGGGGCCGGACACCGTCATCTGGGTGAACCTGCCCGAAACGCTGTTCTGGATGGGGGCCCAAGAGACGCATGATTGGACGGTGAACCTGCTCAAAAGCGACCCACCGGGAAACCGGCTGGTGCTGAGCTTTACCGAGATGGGCCCCTGGGGTGCGGAAGATGACGAAACTGAGCGCATCTTCAAGGCGGGTACGCGCGCGGTGATGGACGCCATTGATGAGGTCGGACAGTACCCGATAGTATAACACCGAACACTTCTTTGTAGTGACGGCTTCAGCCGTTGTACTGCTTCCCCAACGGCTGAAGCCGTCACTACAAAGGGATTGGCGGATAGAGACCAAACAATTTTGAAAGGAAACCGTATGGAACCGCAGAAGATCGTTATCATTGGAGCCGGCAGCGCGATGTTTACACAGGGATTGGTGGCCGATCTGATCCTGGCCGGATGGAGCGCGCGGCTGGCGCTGGTGGACATTGACCCCGTGGCGCTGGAGACCGCCGAAGGGCTGGCGCGCAAGATGATCGAGGCGCGGGACGCGCCGATCACGGTAGAATCCTCCACCGACCGGCGCGATGTGCTGCCGGGAGCCGACGTGGTGGTCATCACCATCGGTGTGGGCGGGCGACGCGCGTGGGAGGCGGACGTCATGATCCCGCGCAAGTACGGCATCTATCAGCCGGTGGGCGATACGATCATGCCGGGCGGCATCTCGCGGGCGCTGCGCATGATCCCGGCCAACGTGGACATCGCGCGCGACGTGCTGGCGCTGTGTCCCGACGCCTTCTTCATCAACTACTCGAACCCGATGACCGTCAACTGTTGGGCCGTCCGCAAGGCCACCGGCGCGAACATGGTGGGTCTGTGTATCGGCACGCACCACGTCTTTCACGAACTGGCCGGGTTCATCGGCAAACCGGTTGAGGAGATGAGCTATCTGGCGGCAGGGGTCAACCACTTCACGTGGCTCTATGATCTGCGCTGGAAGGGGCAAGACGCATGGCCGTTGGTACGCGAACAGGTCGCCAGGGAACGAACCGCCGGCGCCCAAACAACGAACGACACCAGCATGTGGGGCGGCGGGTTCAACGTCGCGAACAATCCGTTCGCGTTCTCGCTGTTCGAGGCCTACGGCGCTTATCCGGCGGTCAACGACCGTCACGTCACCGAGTTTTTCCCGGAGCGTTTCCCCGGCGGCGATTATTACGGTAAAATACTGGGCATTGACGCGTTTAATGTGGAAGGTGTGCTCGCCTACGGGGACGACATCTACAAACAGATGCGCGCCCGGGCGCTCGGCAATGCCCCATTGAGTGAAGACTTCTTCGATCGGGCGTCGGGCGAACATTCGCAGCTCCTCGATATCCTGAAATCTATCGCGGATGATGATCGCCAGATGTATGCGGCCAACCTGCCCAATGGCGGCGCGATCCCGGGTCTGCCCGCCGATGCCGTGCTGGAGATGTCCAGCGTAGCCACGGGACGCGGGTTGCTGCCCGTGCAGGTCGCGAACTTCCCGCAACAACTGATCGCTCCGCTGGCGCGCAAGATCGCCGGGCAGCAGGTGACCATCGCAGCGGCGCTTACGGGCGACCGGGCCTTGTTCGTCGAGGCCCTGCTGATGGATGGGGCGGTGACGGATCCGGTGAAGGCCGGCAAACTGGCCGATGAACTGCTGGCCGCGCAGAAGCAATATCTGCCACAATTTTCCTGATATGCCGCCCTGCAAGGTCGGCCCTGGCTGGCCGCGCAGGAACTCTCAGAGAAGTTCGTTGAATAGCGCCGGGGATGGAGAAGCCCGGCGAGAGGAGGTCAACCTGCCCAAGAACGTGAGAGACAAGCGCCATCAAAGAGAGGATGGCGCGCTGTGCATAATGACGATACGCTTCACGAAAGGAAGAGAACGTACCCATGAAAAACCTGTCTGAAAATCGCAAACTGACCCGGCGCGACTTTGTGCGCCTGTCCGCCGGCGTCACGGCCGGCTCGCTCCTGGCGGCCTGCGGCGCGCCGGCGGCCCCGGCCCCCGCGGCGGAAGCGCCCGCGGCGTCGGCCCCGGGCGCTGACCAACCCGCGGCCGCGGCCGACGCCCCGGCCACAGGCTTCCAGGGAGAAATCGAATTCTGGGACTGGGACTACGAACCGCGGATGAACTTCACCGACGAACTGGTGAAGGAATTCGAGACGGCGCATCCCGGCGTCACGCTGAAGTACAACCCGCTGCCCTGGACCGATATCGAGACCAAACTGCTGACGGTGGCCAGCGCGGGCAGCGGGCCCGCCTTCTCCAACGTTCACTTCTTCTGGCGCTATGACCTGCAACGCGCCGGCGCGCTGGCGCCCTATCCCGATGACATCTGGGATTGGGGAGAGCTAATCAGCACGCCCTTCAACCGCGACCCGACCAACGGCAAGATCTACACCTCCGACTTCGCCTTCTACGCCGACATGCTCTTCTACAATCATGCGCTGATGGAAAAAGAAGGCATCAAACCGGAAGACATCCCGGCAAACTGGGATGAGTTCATCAAGATGGCCCAGCAGCTCACCAAGAAAGAAGGCGGCAAGATCGTTCAGTCGGGCTACACGCTGAACGACTACTGGGCGCGCGAGTGGCTCTTCCACACCCTGGTGTATCAACAGGGCGGCTGGATGTACAACGCCGACGGCACCAAGGCGCTGTGGAACGAAGAGCCGGGCGTGCGCGCCTTGCAGATGATGCAGGACATCTACTGGAAATACGAGATTGACGACCCACAGGGCCTGGGCGAGGGCGAAGCCTTCGGCAACGAGAAGGCCGTGATGTTCATTGACCAGGGGTATGCCGCGCCCGGCATCAACACCACCTTCCCGGAGATGGTGGGCAAGTGGAGCACCACGACGACCCCCACCTTCAACGGTACAGGTTTACCCTCCTGGGGTATGGCCCTGCCCGAAGAAGGCTACGGCGTCTTCAGCGCCTTCTCACCGCAGGAACAGGAAGTGGCCTTCCAGTACATCCAGGCCATGCTGGGCAGCGACGAGCGCCGGGTGGACTGGGCGATCCTGATGCAGGGGCCGCCCGATAAAGCGGATCTACTGGAGAACCCGCGCTTGCTGGAAAGCGACACGGAACACGTGATCGCCAGCACGGCCAAGACGATGCCGTATCGCGTGGTCTATGGCGAGCGCCCGTTGGAGGCCGAGAAGTTCTGGCGCGTGATGTTCGACAAGACGCTGCTGGAAAAGGGCGACGTGAAGACCGCGCTGGACGAAGCGACCGACCAGATGAACGCCGCGTTCGAGGCGGCCGGCAAGCAACGATACATCGTCGAGCGCGAATACAAGCCGCCCTCATCCTGAGGGGCGGCTCCGGGGCGACAGACGTCACCGTTTGTCGCCTGAACCACCGATAATATCGTTCGATCATCCGGCGCACAAGAACGCGCCGGATGATCGAACCACTCAGGAGGTTCTGCTGTGACAACAGTAACCACCGCACCGCCCAAACTTAGCGTCCCGCGCAAAAAATTCAATTGGCAACGCCTGCTCCTGTGGATCTTCCTTGGGCTTGGAGCCATTTTCATGGTCGCGCCCTTCTACTGGACGATCATCACGTCGTTCAAGTCGCCCGCCGAGGTATCGCAATTCCCGCCCACCTGGTGGCCGGCCGACCCCACACTGGAGCATTGGATCGGTCTGACGGAGTTACGCTTCGGCAGTTTCGCGATGTTCTTCAGGAACAGCGTGTTCGTGTCCTTCACCGTCACCGCCCTGGTTTTGCTGACCAGCACCATGTGCGGCTATGTCTTTGCCAAGCACAAGTTCGTCGGCCGCGACGCCCTCTTCATCGGCATCCTGGCGATGATGATGATCCCGTTCAACATCTCGATCATCCCTCTCTACGCGATGATGGTGGATTTCGGCTGGACGAACAGTTACTGGCCGTTGATCATCCCCAGTCTCTACAGCCCGTTCGGCATCTTCCTGATGCGCCAGTTCATCCAGAGTATCCCGGACGAGTTGCTGGACGCCGCCCGCATTGACGGCGCATCGGAGTTCGGGATATTCTTTCGGATCGTGATTCCGTTGTCCACCGCGGCGCTCAGCGCCCTGGCGATTTTCACGTTCATCGCCCAGTGGGATGATTTCTTGTGGCCGCTGGTCATCATTGATGAAGCAAGACTTTACACGATTCCGCTGGCCCTGTCACGCTTCCGAGGCCGCACGACAATGGATGTGGGCGGGTTGGCGGCGGCTTCGATGGTCGCGGTCATCCCGGTGCTCATCGTTTATTTATTCGCGCAGCGCCGGTTCATCGAAGGCATCGCCATGACGGGCATCAAGGGCTGATGGCGCGTAACGAGAGGTTAAGAGAATGGCCGTAGCTCAAGAACCAACGACCGCCGCGCCGGCAGTGAGCCTGCGGCAGCGGTTTAGCAATGAAAAGACCCAGAAGACGCTATTTCTGCTGGTCGTGCTCGTGCCGATGATCCTCAGCTTCGTCGTGTTCTGGATCTACCCGATGATCCGGGGCGCGTATGGCAGTTTCACGCTGTGGCGCGCGTTCGACCCCAACATGCCCTGGGTCGGGCTGAAACACTACAAAGCGCTCTTCCATGATCCCATCTTCATGCGGGCGCTGCGTAACACGTTCGTCTACGCTTTGATGTATCTGCCGGCCAGCATCATCGTCGCGCTGGTAACCGCACTGGCGATCGAAGCGTCCGGCGCATTACGCGGGTTGTTCCGCACCACTTACTTCATTCCGGTCGTGACTTCCACGATTGCGACGGCGCTGATCTGGAGCTACTTGTATCAGCCGTCGTTCGGCCTCTTCAATCAGATCCTGGAGCTATTGCACCTGCCGACGCAATCGTTCCTTAAGTCCACAACGCAGGCGCTGCCTTCCATCGCCTTCTATGCGCTTTGGAAAAACATGGGCTTCACCATGGTGATTTTCCTGGCGGGCATCACTGCGATTGACCGCGTGTATTACGAAGCCGCCAGGGTGGACGGGGCAAATAGCTGGCAGTCCTTCTGGGGGATCACCCTGCCCCTGTTGCAGCCGGCCATGATCTTCGTGTTGATCACGGGCGTGATCGGCGCGCTCCAGGTGTTCGGGCCGATCTACGTGATGAGCGCAGGCGGCGACGGGCTGCCCGGCGGCCCGGCCAACTCCACGATGGTGGTGTCAGTCTATCAGTGGCTCATGGCCTTCCGCGAGTTGGAGTTGGGTTACGGTTCGGCCATGGGCATCGTGTTGTTCGTGATCATTCTGGCGCTCACCCTGTTCCAAATACGTTTCTTGCGCCGCCGATGGGATTACTGAAAGAGGATCACATGCATCTTGCGGGTCACCCCTATCAACCCATGTCGCCCCGCGACGTGAACGCCATTCACGCCGCGGCCATGACCATCCTGCGCGAGATGGGGATGGAAATTCAGAGCGAGTCGCTTCTGCAAGCGTTGACCGACTACGGGCTGCCGGTAGACCGCGCGACGGAACGCGTGCGATTTCCGACGCCGCTGGTCGAGCAGTTCATCGCCGACGCCGATAAATATGACTGGGCCAATCACATCCCGCGGGTCGGTGGGTCGGCGGGGGTCTATCATGGCCTGTATCACGACCCGATAGACGGCGAATTGAAGCCGTTCACGGAAGAGACGCTGGCGCTCTATTGTCGTACCGCGCGAGAGCTTGACAACATCGGCAGCGCCTCGATCCTGGGGTGTCGCTTCCCCGTGTTGCCCGAACTAGAGCCGCTCTACGAACGCTATTACGCCTGGAAATACGGCGCAAAGGATCACGGCTCGATTCACCTCGACGAGTTGTGTCCTTACCTGCTGGAGATCTACGAGATCGTCGCCGCCGAGACCGGTAAGCCATTGGCCGAAGTCTTCAACGGCACGGTCTATCTCATCCCGGCCCTCAAACTGGGACGCCACGAAGCATATCAGGTCGCCTACTTTCGCGAGCGTGGGCTGCGGGTGCATATCGGAGATATGTTCGCTTTGGGGGGCAGCGCGCCGGTGACGCTGGCGGGCGCGATGGCGCTCAACGTGGCCGAGCAGTTGGCGCTGCGCATCCTCGACGACGCACTGTTCGGCGTCAAGCGGCTTCACCTGGGGTCTTCGACCTCCGTGATGGATATGAAGACGACGATCTATCCCTACGGTCGCCCGGAAATGGCGATCGCTAACGTGATGACAGCGCAAATGGCGCGCCATTACGGCGCATCGTTCAGCGGGCACGCCGGCCTCAGCGACGCCAAGCTGCCCTCCGTCGAGGCGGGCGCGCAGAAGGCGCTCACCGCGATCCCCACGTTGATGGCCGGCGGGTCGTTGTGGATGGATGCCGGGCTGCTCTCGATTGACGAGGTGTTCTCGCCGATCCAGATGGTGCTGGACAACGAGTTGCTGGGCGCGCTGGCGCGCTATACTTACGAGTTCGAGATCAGCCCGGAGACCCTGGCGCTGGAGACCATCTTCGAAGCAGGGCCGGGCGGCGGCTACATTGATAAGCTTCACACGGCGCAGCATTTCCGCAAAGAACACTGGCAGCCGCGTATCTGGTCGCGCGAGATGCTCAGCCCGTGGCTGGCCGGGGACCGCCAGCTAGACGCCGACCGGGCGCGTGAGCGGGTGCTGGAGATCGCTGCCTTGCCGCCTGAACCGTCGTTTATCTCCGAAGCCCTGGAACGCGACATCCTGGCCTTGATCGGTCGCGCCGAGAAGGCGCTGGCCTAGATAAGTGTCTATCCGAAGACTCCCAGATCATCGTGTCTTTCCCTTCGTGGCCGGTCAGGCTACGAAGGAGAGCGACGCGCAGTTTTCGGAGATTCCAATCGAATTCTACACTCACAACACATTTCTAAGGAGAACCGCACAACATGGAAAACCGCAAGATCGTCATCATCGGGGCCGGCTCGATCGCATTCACCCCGGCGCTGCTGGCCGGGTTCAGCGCCGACCCACGCTATCGCGGCGCGACCATCGGCCTGGTGGACGTTAACGAGGAAGCGCTCGATCTGATCCGCCGCTACACGCAGCGTGTCTCGGACGAGTTCAACATGGATTGGACGGTCGAGGGTTCGACGGATCGGCGCGATGTGCTAGGGGGCGCGCAGGTCGTCACCGCGGCCATCGGCGTCGGTGGGCTGGACGCCTGGGTGATGGACGTGGAGATCCCACTCAAGTACGGCTTCATCCAGCCGGTGGGCGACACGTCGGGGCCGGGCGGGCTGGGCCGGGCGCTGCGGCACGTGCCGGTGCTGGTAGGCATCGCGCGCGATATGGAAGACCTGTGCCCCGATGCTGTGCTCTACAACTTCACCAACCCGCTCACGGTGTTAACGCAGGCCGTCAACAAGCTGACGCGCATCAACTGCGTCGGGCTGTGCATCGGCCCCGACCTGACGTGGGATCACCTCTGCCGGGTGATCGGTGTGGAGAAGAAGCGCACGCAGGCAGTCATCGGCGGCATCAACCATTGCCACTGGGTGCTCGGTTTCCGCGTGGACGGCCGGGACGGATTCCCATTGTTGAGCGCCGCGCTCGACGAACTGGACGGCGACCCGGCGCGCATGGAAGCCTTCCGCAGCATGTACGAGGGCCTCAACAAGCGACCGCAGGAACCGCAAGGCGGCCAGCCGCTTTGCGTGACGCTCTACCGTCAACTCGGCGGCTACCCCGGCCCCGGCGACGGGCACGTCATCGAGTTCTACCCACAGTTCACGGCGTCCTTCCTGCCCCAGTTCAGCAAACACTTCCAGGGCCAGGCGATTGCCAACGTGCGCCGCACCTACCCGGTGCTGGCGGAGAAGATGAAAGCCATCGCGCAAGGCGAAGCCCCCATTGACGCCGAATCGTTCGCGAAGGAGATGTACTGGGAGCACACGCAACTGCTCGACATCCTCGTCTCGCAGGAGGATAATCTGGGCCAGGTATTTTATGTCAATATCCCCAACCGGGGATACATCCACAACCTGCCGGATGAAACGGTCGTCGAGATTCCCGCCGTCGTAGACGCGGCAGGGCTGCATCCCTTCGCCCTGGGTGACCTGCCGCTGCCCATCTTGCCGGCGCTGGCGCTCAAAACCTCGTCGCTCGATCTGATCATCGAGGCTGCGATGGAAGGCTCGCGCCACAAGGCGGTGCAGGCGCTGATCAACGACTCCTATTGCACCGATATGGCCGTCGCCGAGCGGTGTGTCAATGCGCTGATTGATGCGGAACTGGCTTACCTCCCCAACTTCCGCAAATAGAGATCCGATCATCAGGAGAACTTATGTCAACAGTAGGACAAAACACCTATCGCGAGATCATCTCGCAGCCGGAAGCCTGGGCCGAAGCGCTGACCATGGGCGCGGCGAACGCCGACGCGGTACAAGCCCTCTGGCACACCGTGAGCGGTCGCTCGCTCCTCTTCACCGGATGCGGCTCGACCTATTACCTGAGTCTGGCCGCGGGCGCGCTGGCACGACGCAAAGGCGCACCGGGGCGCGGGTTGCCCGCCTCGGAAATCTGGCTGGGTACCGACGCCGTGCCGCATATGGGCAGCGGTACCGTGCTGGTGGCCGTCTCACGTTCCGGCGAGACCACGGAGACCTTGCGCGCGGTCGAGACGTTTCGCAGCCAGGGGGGTGCGGCGGTGATCGCCGTAACGTGCTACCCCGAACGGGCCCTGGCGGGCATGGCGGACCTCGTCATCAGCCTGCCCGCAGCGCAGGAAGTGAGCGTCGCGCAGACCCGTTCCTTCGCCAGCATGTTGGTGGCCTGCCAGTTGGTCATCGGGGCGGTCACCGGTGACAAGAACCTGCCCGAGCGCCTGGCGTCGCTGCCGGATAGCGGGCGACGGCTGATCGCGGCGCAGGCGGCTTTCGCGGAAGAGGTCGGCGGCGACCTGACGCTGGAACGCTTCTTCTTCCTCGGGAATGGCGCGCTCTATGGCCTGGCCGAAGAAGCGATGCTGAAGATGAAAGAGATGTCGCTCACATACAGCGAAGGCTATCACGCGATGGAGTTCCGCCACGGCCCGATGTCCATGGCCGACGCGACCACGCTGGTGGTCGGGTTGGCGTCGGACCGAGCGCGGACCCAGGAAACTGCCGTCCTCACCGACATGCAGGCGCTGGGGGCGCGCACGCTCGGCATCGCTGAGAACGGTGACGGGCTGGCAAACGCGACCTACCGCGTGGCGCTGGATTCAGGTCTGAGCGAAGACGAACGCCTGGTGCTCTATCTGCCGGTGCTGCAACTCATCGCTTTTAACCGCTCCATCGCGAAGGGGCTAGACCCCGACAGCCCCAAGAACCTGACCGCCGCCGTCGTGCTGGCCTGAGCCGTCCCCATTCGCGAGCAGAGACCTGTCAGGTTTTCGGAAACCTGACAGGTCTGCGCCCCACGAGGGGTAAACTACGAGTTATGCACTTATCTTATTTTGGAGAGTCATTATGTCAATAGAACTAACCTCCCGCGAGCGCATGTTGCGCGCCATCCGACGCCAGGAAGTGGATCACACGCCGTGTGCCTTCATGAGCTTCACCGCGATGCGCGGGCGCGTACAGGACGCCTACGAACTGGCCGAACGCGAGCTCGAGATGGGCATGGATAGCTGGCTTTTCGTGCCGACCACCTGGCGCGGCCAGCGCCCGCTCCACCCCGACCTGCGCGGGCTGCCCGTGCGCCTGCCTGCCGAGGTGCGCACCGATTTCTGGATCGAGCGCCCCGACGGCGAAGACTTCCCGGTGATGCATAAGGTCTATCACACGCCGGTGGGCGACCTCAGCGTCAGCGTGCGCAAGACGGAAGACTGGACGCACGGCAACACCATCCCCTTCATTGATGATTTCCAGATCCCGCGCGCCATCAAACCGCTGATCACCACGCGCGCAGACTTGGAGGTGTTGCGCTGGATGTTGCGCCCACCGAACGCGGAAGATATCGCCGCGTTCCGCGCCGACATGAAGAAGGCGCAGAACTTCGCGGCGCGCCACGGCGTGCTGATCGCCGGCGGTTGGGGCGTCAGCGTGGACATGGCCGCGTGGCTATTCGGGCTGCAAACCCTGGTCTACAAGACGATGGACGACCCGGACTTCGTGATGGAGCTTTTGGACATCATCAGCGCGTGGAACGAGCAACGGATGCGCGTGGTACTGGAAGCGGGCGTCGAGCTGTTCGTCCGCCGCGCGTGGTACGAGAGCGCGCAGTTCTGGTCGCCGAAGGGCTATCGCAAGTTCCTGCTGCCGCGCGTCCAGCGCGAGGTGCAACTGGCGCATGAGTACGGCGTGCCCTACGGCTACACGCTGACCGCCGGGATGCTGCCCATGCTGGACAACATCCGGGAGACGGGGATTGACGTGCTGATCGGGCTGGACCCGCTGCAACAGGGCGCCGACCCGCTGGCGGCGACCCGCGACAAACTGAGCGACGCGGTATGTCTGTGGGGCGGCGTGAACGGCGCGATCACGGTGGAGGAAGGCACGGAAGCGGAGACGCGCGAGGCCGTGCGTCAGGCGCTCGACGCGATGCGCGGCGTCAACGGCTTCATCCTCAGCCCGGTGGACAACATCACCGAAAGCACGCGCAACGCATGGCGCAACGTAGATGCCTTCATTGACGCGTGGAAAGAATATCGCTAATGATCCAGACCTGACAGGTTTTCAGAAACCTGTCAGGTCTCCGATCCGGTCTCCGAGGCGCAAACACCGTGACTGAACCTCAATACGACGTCCTGACCATCGCAGACATGTGCGTGGATCTGATCATGGACCTGGGCGACGCCGTGCCGCAGTTTGGACAGGTAGAGCAGTGGGTGGCCGACTATCTGATGGAGATGGGCGGCTCGGCGTGCATCTTCGCGTGCCAGACCGCCAAGCTCGGTATGCCAACGGGCATCTTCGGCAGGGTGGGGCCGGATCCCGCCGGCGCGCTGATGCTGAGGCGGCTGAACGAGAGCGGCGTGGACACGCACCTTGTGATCGAGGACCCGGCGTTGAAAACCGGCCTCGGCGTAGTGCTCACCAAACCGGACGGCGACCGGGCCATCCTGACCTATGGCGGCAGCCTGAACGCCGTTTTCCCGGCGGACATCACCGACGACTTCCTGCGCCGGGGCCGCCACCTGCACTATTGCAGTTATTATCTTCAGACCAACTTACTGCCTGCCATCCCGGAGATTCTGGCGCGCGCCCGCGCGCTGGGATTGACGATCTCGCTGGACACCAACTGGGACCCCGCG
>JBBQRS010000047.1:0-35155 GCA_038214535.1 Anaerolineae bacterium | reverse complement strand
CCCCTTATGGGTCCACTTCATTTGCCTGCGAGTGGCTCTCCAAATTATGTCTAGCCCCCCCCCCCGCGGGGGGGGCGTGCCCCCCCGTTTCTGGTCCACCGGGCCGCCCCCCCCGCCACTACGAAGGGGAGTACGAGGCGTTTAGTTATCGTCATCCGCGGTCTGCAAGGCGGCCAACCAGGGATCCGGCTCCACTTGCGCGAGCGGCTCCTGATGCCGGCGAATTAGTTCGACGGCGCGGGGGTCACAGCCCGCGGTAGCGGCGAGCGCGGCGCCGGTTTCGGGGTGATGCGCGTGCGCCCAGAAGGCTTGCCGCCACCCGCCGGGGCCGGGCGCAGGCGCGGCGGCCCACCCCGCAAGGAACGCGGGCCGGTAGGCCTTGAGCAAGACCACGGCCACGCGGTGCGCCAGCGTGATGCCGCCCTCATGCTTGGCGCAATCGTGCAGCAGCGCGGCCTGCGCCAGGGCGGGGTCCGTATGCCCCTGCGCGCGCAGCGTCCGCCACACTTCCAGCGCGTGGCGGCGATCCACCTGGGGCATGGACGCGTAGAGCGCCCATGCCGACTCCGGCAAAACGTCCCGCGCCTCGGCCTCATCGGCGGGCTGCAACGGGCGCAGCGACGCCCTCGCCGCCTGCCCGAACTGGCGCACCCGATAGTGCGCGCGCTGCAAGGCCGAACGCGTATGATGCCGAACGCCGTCCGCCATCATACGCCGAGCAAGACCCCCCGAACGGCGTCCATCAGCGGCCCCAGCACGCGACCCAGGAAATTGAGGTTGGGTGACAGGAAGCCGATCATCAGCAAACCCATCAACAGGAGTGACCCGTAGGTGCGCAAGGGCTCAAGAAAACGCGCTGCGTTCTCGCCCACAATGCCCACCAACACGCTGTAGCCGTCCAGCGGGCCGAGGGGGATCAGGTTAAAGATGAAGAGCACCACGTTGATCGTGACGAAGGTCCAGATCACGCTAAAGACCCACTGGGGTGCAGCGTCGAACAGCCCCATCCGATAGGGAATGGCGACGATGATCGCCATGATCAGATTGCTGAACGGCCCCGCCGCGGCGACAAGGGCGTTGCCGACGCGCGGCCCATAGCGCAATTGGTAAGGGTTCACCGGTACGGGCTTGGCCCAGCCGATGAACTGCGTCACGATCAGCATCAGTGACCCGAATACGTCGAGGTGGCGCAGCGGGTTGAGCGTCAGCCGGCCCGCCTGCTGCGCGGTGGTGTCGCCCAGCCGATACGCGACGAACGCATGGGCGAACTCGTGTACTGGGAAGGCCACGAGCAAGATCACACCGAGGGCGACGATGGTCGAAATATCAATATTTGGCACTGCATTTTCCTAACAAAGCAAACTCACCCGAAAATGGCACGCCCCCTTATCGGGGGTCTGCGTCTGACGAACGCGGATGAACGCGGATTTCGCTGCATTTTCATGCTTGATTGCGCCCCGGCAGGGACAGCAGCGCTGTTCTGCCGGTAGATTATCAGGAATTCCAAATGTAGGCGCTTCTCAGGCACTGGACTGGAGACCTGCGGCCGATTTTCGCGGCAATAGGCGTCATGTGCGCAACCGGCTGAAGCCTCGACTCCAGGTGCATTTGGGATTCCTGAGCAGATTATACCACGGTTTGAATCGGCGGCGATGCGTGCTATGATGGGCTGTGATCGGCGAAGCGCCGGTTGATTGATGATGACCCGACATATCGTAGATTTATCTAATGCCGTGTGGCGCATGGGCCAGGTCCCCCGCCAGCCGTTCGGCGCATCACCCCACGACGACCGTGGCGCGGTGGCCGGGTGGCTGCCCGCGCGCGTGCCCGGTGACGTGCGCGCCGACCTGATCGCCGCGGGCCGCATCCCGCCGGTGGAAACGCCTGAAGGGATTGCCGCCGGGCAGTGGGTGGACGAGGGCGATTGGTGGTATCGCGTCGCGCTGCCCGCCGACATCACCGCGGATGAAACGGTGATCCTCGAAGCCGACGGGATGGACTATCAGAGCGCGATCTGGCTCGATGACGAGCTTCTGGCGACGCATACCGGCGCGTTCGCGCGGCAGGCGATCCCCTTGCCGGTGCAGCCCGGCGGCGCGCACGAGCTGGCGATCCGCATCTGGGGCGGCGGGGCATTGCCGCGCCTGTCCACTGCGACAGGCACGCGACTGATCCGCGGCGTCCTCGATCGCATGGCGACCAACGTCGAGTACTTCCCCGACCGCATGGCGACGACGAAGGCCCAGTTCGGCTTCGGCTGGGACTTCTCGCCGCGCGTGCTCAGCGCCGGCATCTGGGACGACATCCGCCTGGTGCGGACGCACAACGCCTACATCGAGAACCTGCACATCCGGCCCGACCCGCTGACGGAGGACGACCCGACCGCGGTGCGTTGGCGCTTGCGGCTGCGCGTGACCCGCCTGCACCCGTGCGCGGTGCGCGCCGAAGTGACCATCCGCCCGGAGAATTTCGAGGCGGGCGGGTATCACTCGGCGGGACGCACCATCAACCTGTGCCCGAACGATGCGCCGCTCTGCACCGCGGATTACGACCTCGCCGTGGAAATGGCGGCGGCGCGGCGCTGGCAACCCTGGGATCAGGGCGAGCCGTGCCTCTATCGCGTCACGGTGCGCCTGCTCGACGGGAACGCCGTGCTGGATGAAATCAGCGAGGTCACGGGGGTGCGCACAGTCGAGCGGGGAACGCTGCCGGGCGGCGCGCCGTGGAGTTTCAGGATCAACGGCCGGCCGGTCTTCCTGCGGGGGGCCAACTGGGTCCCGGCGGATGTCTTGCCGGGCCGGGTCACGGCTGACGATTATGACCGCTTGATCGGGCAGGCGCGCGCGGCGGGCGTCAACTTCCTGCGCGTGTGGGGCGGCGGCGTGCGCGAGAAGCGCGCCTTCTGGGACGCCTGCAACCGGCTGGGCATCCTGGCGTGGCAGGAGTTCCCGCTGGCCTGCGCTTTCCTCGATCACTATCCGCACAACGCGGCGTATCTCGATCTGCTGGAGGCGGAGGCGCGCGGTGCAGCGCAATTATTGCGGAATCACCCCGCGCTGCTGGCGTGGTGCGGCGGGAATGAGATCAGCGCGAAGCGTGAGGCGCTGCCGCTGGGACGGTTGGCGAACGTGCTGCGCGAGGAAGACCCCGACCGGCCCTGGATTCCCGCGTCGCCCTCCGGCGGGGACGTGCATCAGTGGGGCGTGTGGCACGCCTTCGAGGATTGGGCGACGCTGGCCGACGCACGCGCGCCCTTCCTGAGTGAATTCGGTTTGCAGGCGCTGCCCGACGCCAATTCGGTCGCAGAAATGTTCCCGAAGCCTCTGCCGGACTCGTTGAGTGACCCGCGCTGGGCGGCGCGGCTGGCGCAAACGGCGAAGCTGGCGTTCTACGCGGGGGATGCGCCTGACCTGGCCGCGCTCATTGCGCAGACCCAGCGTGTACAGGCGGCCGCGCTGCAAACGGGCATCGAAGCCTGCCGGATACGCCGGGAACCGCGCGCACCGGGGGATGGCGCAACGTGGGGCGGAGATCATTGCGGGGGCGTGGCGTTCTGGCAGTTCAACGAGCCGTGGCCCGCGGTGAGCTGGTCGGTCGTGGACCGCGCGGGTCGCCCGAAGGCCGCCTACGCCATGCTGGGACGGTCGTACCAGCCGCTGTTGATCGCCGCGCACTTCCCCTGGATGATGGACTACGTCTCAGAAGACGTCTTGCCGATGGAATTCTGGATCGTGAACGACGCGCCGGTCGAGCAGCCGGGTTGTCGGGCGGAGGCCCACCTCGACGGGCGGCTGGTGTGGTCGGCGACAGACATCAACGTGCCACCGGGTGCGGCAATGCGCATGGATTTCATCGAGGTCGCGCTCGCCGGCGCGCCGGAAAAGCTGGAACTCGCGCTGCTTTCAGCCGGTGGGGCGCCGCTGGCCTGCAACGTCTACGACCTGAGCGTCCCGCGGCCGCAAGGCGCGCCCCCGTGGCGGGCCGCGCAGATGCATCGGCTGGGTATGCGGTTGATCGGTGGGTAGCCCCATGCGCATCGCCGTCAACGGCTGGTTCCTGGATCAGATCGCCACGGGCAGCGGCCAATATCTCGCGGCGCTCGTCGCGTGGCTGCCACGGTCGGAGCCGGAACACGAGTTTCACCTGATCCTGCCGGCGGGGTCGCGCGCGATGGCGACGCTGCCCATCTCGTGGCGGGCGACGCGGGCGGCCACGCCCTTCGACGCCATCAGCCGCAACCTGGCGAAGCTCTGGTTCGAGCAGGTGACCTTCCCGGCGGCGGCGCGCGCCATGGGGGCCGACGTGGCGTTTGTGCCCTACTGGGGCGCGCCCCTGCGCCACCCCTGCCCGGTAGTGGTCACGATCCATGACCTGATCCCGATGTTATTGCCGCTCTATCGCGGGGGCGTGCTCCAGCGCGCCTACACGCAACTCGTGGCCCTCACGGCGCGCCGGGCGAGCGCGGTGCTCACCGATTCGGAAGCGGGGAAGCGCGACATCGTGGCGCATCTGGGCATCCCGCCGGAGCGCGTCCACGCGGTGCACCTGGCCGCGGGGCCGCAATATCGCCCCGTCGCCGATCCGGATGCGCCGGCGCGCGTGCGCGAGAAGTATGGCCTGCCCGCCGCGCCCTTCCTGCTCTACCTGGGCGGCTTCGATGCGCGTAAGAACGTAACGCGCATGATAGAGGGCTATGCAAAACTACCCGCGGATGGGCCGCATCTCGTGATCGGCGGGGCGCTGCCCGCGGAGGACTCGCCCTTCGCTCCCGACCCGCGCCCGCTGGCCGCGCGCCTCGGCGTCGCAGAGCGCGTGCATTGCGTCGGTTGGGTGGATGAGGCCGACAAACCGGCGCTCTACGCGCTGGCGCTGGCGACCGTCTACCTGAGCGAGTACGAGGGCTTCGGCCTGCCCGTGATCGAGGCGATGAGCAGCGGCTCACCGGTGCTGACGGCAGAGTAGCGCTGAGATGCCGTTTTGAGCGAACATAATGGAGAAAGCACGATAACGCCTGAACGCTATCCGAGACGCCTGTCGCGTCGTCAATTTATCGCGTTGTGCGCCGCGGCGACGCCGGGCGTGTGGCTCGCCGCATGTGTGCCCATCCCGGCGCCCCGGTTCGATGCGGAGATCCGTCGCGTGGCAGTCTCCGCGCGCGCGCCCCTGGGCGGTATAGACTACGACCCCACGGCCCCGTTTCCCCCCTTCGCCCGCGCGCACGAGCTGGGGATACCCCTCACGCAAGAACTGGAATACGCCGGGTATCGCCTGCAAGGCTACGCCGGGGGGATCGTCTACGCGCCTGCGGATGACCCGACCGCTCTCCAGATTCTCGCCTGGTAATCGGTTATGACGAGCGTGAGAAGGTCGCAATGTCATGCTGAGGCCCGCTGTTTCGGCCGAAGGGTCTCGCCTTGCAAGGCGAGACCCTTCGCTGGAGGCTAAACGTTGCGTACTTTGCGTGGTTAACCCGCTCAGGGTGACATCATAAGAACCAACGTTACAGACTATTCAGGGTGACCATCTCGTCCCACACTTGAAATGCGCGCCATGCAGAAAACGATTTGACACCGCTTCCAATCGAAGCCATAATACGAACATTCGTTCTTTACAGGAGACACAACATGTCGCTCGACTTATGGTTTCGCCAGGATTTGAAAAATATCCTGCTTGCGATCAATGTGGCGTCGGCGGCTTCCGCGCGCTTCTCCGACGAGGCGCTGGTGGTCGCCTACCGGCTGGGCTTCGAGGAAGCGCTGGAATCGGCCGCGGTGGCGCTGGGGATTCCGCCGGGAGAGGTGGGGCTGCACTTGGAACGCGAGATGCCCTCGAGAGAGCGTTCACGCGGATTGCGCGTCCCCCGCTGAGGCGCCATTGCCGTCGGTTGGCGGCACAGTTACGGGCGGAGCCGGTGAAGCGACGGAGGTGGTTCCGCTCCCGGTGTTTGCTGCGCCCGTCGGACGCATGTGCGCCAATAGCTGCATGGCGTCGGCAGGAATTACGAAATTGGTCGCGGGATTTTCCGCCATCTTCTCCAGCGCCTCGATGAGGCGCATATTCATCAACGCCGAGATGTCTACGTTGGCGTTCTGCATCTCGGTCAGGCCCCTGTTTATAGCAACCATCATGTCATATTGGGCGACCGCGCGTTTGGCTTCCAGTACGCCCAGGCGCGCCGCCTCTGCCTGCGACCGGGCTTCCACCTCGCGGACTTCTTTCTCCGCCGTATCGGCTTTCCAATCGGCCACGAGCAGGGCTTGAAGGCTGTCGCGCACTTCGGCGGGGACGCGCACCTCGCCGAAGTCCACGGCGGTCACGTTCACGCCCATCAGGTCGCTCGTCACGCGGTTGATCGCGGCGATCAGCTCTTGTCGGAATGCCCAGCGGTTCGCGTCTGCCAACGGCAGGATTTCCTCCAGCGTATGGCGACCGACGACATCGCGTGTGGCCGTCTCCACGACATTACGGACGCTATTTCGCCAATCGCCGCCGCCCAGGTTCCAAACGCGCTCGATCAGGAGATCGGCGTTGAATGGGAAGCGGCCCTGCGAATTTGGCTTGGCCGCCGCAGGTGCGGAAGGCGCGGCGGTTGCGGTCGAGGCCGGGTTGGGCGCAGATGCGGAAGTCGCGCCGGGTGAAGCAGGATAATCCTCCAGGACGCGGTGAAACGCCCAGAGCTCGAAGTTCTCGATGATGATCCTGTCCGCGGTGACGACGTTCGCGATGTTGAGATGTTCGGAGCGCATCGTCAAGGGGACGACCATCGCCACCCGCTCGTAAGGCTCCAACTGCCTCAGCCCGCTGCCCACAACCCGCGAAATCTGCCCGACCCTTTCCAGGATCACGGCGTTCCCATCCTGCACGATCAGCGTGGCCGGGCCGCCGAGCGCCTCGAGGCTTTCGGTCTGATCGGCGATAATCCGGCTGGCACCATCCTTCACCAGCCAGATGCCCTTGTTGATGCCAATGATGTCCCTGGCGGCGCTCAGGGTGGCCTGCCGTTCCTGGCCCTGATATTGCTCGTGCGCGCCGTAAGTGATGCGGCCGTTGGCGATGGACGCCGGGACGACAGCGAACGCGCCCAGAATCAAGGCAATGACCAGAGCGGACAGGGTGATCCAGAAGGAGCGCAGAGAGTTGGTCTCCGTCAAGAAGGCTGTGACGGCATTGCGATTGAGCAATCTCGGGTCATTCGTCAGGGCGAGGGCCAGGAACTCATTGAGCAACCAGGCCATCACCAGCGCGAAGAGGGCAAAGACGCCCAGCGAAAAAAAGAGCCGCGTGTTGAAGATGGGTCCCTTTGTGAAGCTAAAGAGGCGCAGCGAGCACATGAAGAGAATCAACGCAACGAAGAACGCCGGGGTAGGCCAGCCGAGTCGGATGGCAGCAAAGGCCCCGATGAGGATTAATAAAACTTCACCGATCCTGCGCATGGAGAACCTCGTTGACAGTGAACGTCTGACTTCAGCGTCAGCCATTACGCCGCTATAACTTCTTTCGCAGGAGAACAACGCGAAAAGAGGGTGCGCTTTGATTAAGCCAGATTATAGTGTGTATGCCTTCACAACGCAAATGTTCCATTTTGCACGCAGTGAACACTGTTGATGAACCACGGAACACACAGAATACACGGAAAAAAGCTGAGATGGGTTATTCCGTGTGTTCTATGTAGTCCGTCGCAGGATTCGCGCCGGTCGCCGGCAGGAAGAGCGGCGGCGGGGCCACGTCGCCCCGGAAGCGCGGGATGAGGCGGTAGCCGCCGACATAAGGCTGTTCGTACGCGTACTGGCCGACCACGCCGCGCGCCGCCCACCAGTCGCCGAGGTGGACGTAGGGCCGCCGCCAGGAGAGTTCTTCGGGGAAGTAGATGCGGAGCGCGCCACTGCCGTCATCGAGCAGGAGCGCGTTCGGCTCGTATTTGACGACGCGCCCGACCACCAGCGCCAGTTGCCCCTCCTGCGCTTCGCCAATCTGCCCGGTGGCCGCACGCGTCGCAGAAGGCAAATCGCCTTTACCCAACAGCGTCATGTAACCGGCGTCGGGCACGGATAGTTCGAGCTCGCCGTGATAATCGCGCGTCCAACCGGTGACGCGCAGCAGGTCGCCCACGACCAGCGGCGGATACTCGCCCTTGCGCAGATAGATACGCGCGCCGCCCAACGCATCCTGGATGTAGATGCTGCGCCCGAACAGCCCCGGCGGCAGCGTGACGACGCCCGTTAGCGTCACGCGCGTATCCGGCGGCAAGGCGCGCACCGACGCCATCGCCGTCTCACCGGAGATCCGCGATGACGGCGCGGGTTTGGCCCTGTCGCCGGGCGGCGGTGTGTCGTCATCATCGTCGTCATCCCGCGCGGGGCGCAAGCGGTTCGCCTGCCCCGGCGTGACGACGCAGTCTGTGGTCCAGTCACCTGCGCCGTCCGCCGTGCGACAAAAGCTGCGGTCGTCGCCCGGTCCGCGCCTGTACTCGAAACGGTCGGCCTCGGCCCCATCGGGCCGAAGGAAGGTCACAGCGTCATGCGAATCACCCAGCGAGAGGCCGGTCTGCGCCCGATAGAGCAACAGGTAGGCCTGGGGCCAGATCACCGTGCCGGCGGGCAGCGTATACGCGCCGGCGTCATCGGCGACCAGCCACCCGCCCAACGCCGCCGGCGTTTCCCCGGCGTTGAACAACTCGATCCACTCGTCGCGGAAGTCGGCCGCGCCGCTGCCGTCCCAATCTATCGCGTCCGGGTCGGGCAGGATTTCATTCAGCGTGACGTCCGCGGGATACGCCGTTGACGTAGGTGTCGCCGTCGCGGTGGGCGTTGCGGTCGGAGTTGGCGTGGAAGTAGGGGAGGCTGTGGCTGTAGGCGTGGGCGAGGGAGTCGCGGTGGCCGTGGGCGTCGGTCGGATTGGATTCGCCGCGCCCGGCGAGCCGAAGTCCCCGGCGCTGCCGGGCCATGCAGACCACGATACGCCCCAGTTCGCACCGAGGCTATTGTCTAAGGCCGCATCCAGCAGAACCATAGACGCCCCGGCCGGGTTGGGAAATTGCAGCCCGCCGTCATAGGCCACGCGATCAATTTCGCGCCCCGCGCCATCCAACAGGATGATCTCGTCCGCGTCGTTGCCCAACAGGAAAGTGCGATAGGCGTAGGCCACGATCACGCCGCCGTTGACCGCGACATCGGCATTCCGCCCCAACACCAGATATGCGCCGGGCGCGAGGAGCAATGACCCGTTCGCCGTGATGCCATGTCTATCGGTCCCTTCGTCGCGCAGGGTCCAACCGTTGAGATCGAGCACGCGGTCGCTCGCATTGTAGAGCTCGAACCACTCGCCGACTGCATCCGACACGGCCGCGGGGTTCTGCATGATCTCCGTGATGACCACATCGCCGGGTTGACCCAGGTCGGGCGTCCACGTCGGCGCGGGCGTGTTGGTACTCGTGGCCGTTGACGTGGGGGCGCGGGTGGCAGTCGGTGTCGGCGTCGTGCTCGCCGTGAGCGTGGGAGTCGGTGTCACGGTGAAGGTCGGTGTGGACGAAGGTGTCACGGTGGAGGTCAACGTCATCGTAGGTGACGGCGTTACGGTGAAAGTTGGCATGGGCGTTGGCGTCACCGTGGGCGGCGGCGCGATGTTTGGGCCGCCCGGCGAAGGTGAAAAACCTTCGACCCACGGCCCGACGCCATCCACCGCGCGGCTGTAACTTTGATCCGCGGCTGGGTTAACATAAGAGAAAGCGTCCACTTCGGAGCCATCGGGCGCGAGCAGGCGCGCGGTGTCGGCATCCTGGTTCAGCGCCACGCCCGTGCCCGAACGGAAACGCACCAGGAAACCTTCGGCCCCCAACATCGTTCCCGCCGGAAAGACGTAAGGCGATGTGCCGCCAGAAGCCATGTCGTCCAGCGCCCAGCCGGTCAGGTCAACAGGGTAGGATTCCAGGTTATAAACTTCGATCCACTCGTCGTAGGCGTTCGCCGTACCGTTGCCGTCCCAATCCACGTTGATCGGGCGCGGCAGCACTTCATTCAGGCGAACGCGCGGCAAGGGGGTGGCCGTCGCGGTCGGCGCGGGCGTGGCGGTGGAAGTCGGCGTAATGGTGGAGGTCGGTGTGGGTGTGAATGATGGCATCGGCGTAACGGTGAAAGTGGGAGTGAACGACGCGGTAGGCGTCGGCGTCATGGTCGGCGTGAAAGTCAACGTCGGCGCGGATGTCGCGGTTGGCGTGGGGGTGGGAAGCGGCGGATTCGCGGCGCCGGGCGAACCGAAGTCGCCTGCGCCGCCGGGCCACGGCAACCATGACGCGCCCCAGCTCGCGCCGAGGCTGTTGTCCAGGGTCACATCCAGCAAGGTCATAGATGCCCCTGTCGGGTTGGGAAACGCGTCGCCGCCATCGTAAGCTACACGGTCCACTTCGTTATTCGCGCCGTCCAGAAGGATGATCTCGTCCGCATCGTTGCCCAACAGGAACCCGCTGTAGTCGTAGTCCACGACGACACCGCCGTTGACGGCGCTATCGGCCTCGCGTCCCAACACCAGATATTCGCCGGGCACGATCAACAGCGGACCGCCGGCCTGGATGCGATGGTGGTCAACGCCGGCATCGCGGACCGTCCAGCCGTTGAGATCTATGACGCGGCCGCTCGCGTTGTACAACTCGATCCATTCGCCAGTTGTGTCCGAGACGGCCGCGGGGTCCTGCATGATCTCGGTGATGACCACGTCGCCGGATTGACCCAGGCCGGGCGTCCATGTGGCTACGGGGGTGTTCGTACTGGTAGCTGTTGGCATCAGCGTGCGGGTAGCCGTCGCGATGGGCGTCAGAGTCAGCGTAGGTGATGGCATTACTGTCGGGGTCGGTGTCACGGTTGGGGTCAGTGTCAGCGTGGGCGGTGGAGCAATGTTCCGGCCGCCCGGCGAAGGCGTGTAATCTTCTGCCCACGGCCCGACGCCATCCACGGCGCGGCTATAGCTTTGATCTGCGGCAGGGTCAACATAAGAGAAGACATCTATCTCAGAGCCGTCCGGCGCGAGCAGGCGCGCGGTGTCGGCGTCCTGGTTCAGCGCCACACCGCTACCTGAACGATAACGCACCAGGAAACCTTCGGCCTCCAAGACCGTGCCCGCCGGAAAGCGATAGGGCGATGTGCCGCCGAAAGCCATGTCGTCCAGCGCCCAGCCTGTCAGGTCAACGGGGTAAGGCTCCAGATTATAAAGCTCAATCCACTCATCGTAGGCGTTCGCCGCGCCGTTGCCGTCCCAATCCACGTTCATCGGGCGCGGCAGCACTTCGTTCAGGCGCACGCGCGGCCGGGGGTTGGGCGGCGCGGTCGGTGTGGGTGTCGTGGTCGGCGTGGTTGGTGTGGACGTTGTGGTCGGTGTGGGAGCAGGGGTAATTGGCGCGGTGGGTGTTGGTGTTCGGGTGGGCAGCACGGTTGATGTCGGCGTAACGGTAGGCGCGGGCAGCGGGAGACCGGGGTGCGGCGTCGCCTGCGGCAGCCAGTCGGCGCGCGTGCCGCTATCTCTTTCGGGAGGGACGCGCGCCAGCGACCAGCCGGGATCCACATCGGGGCAAGGTGGGTCGAAGATGCTCGCGTCTGCGCCGTAGCTCATGGCGTCCACAAGGGTACTATCCGGGGCCAGGAGCAGCACCCGGTCACCGGCGTTGGTCAGCCCGTCGCCGATGATCCCTTCAAGCGAGACCAGCGGGCCGGTATAGCCGGGATAGTTGGCGAAGAACCCGGAAGCTGTGGCGGCGATCACCAGGAACCCACCGGACGGCAGCACGATCGCCGGTACGGCGTCTTCCTCAGCGTTGTCGGCCACGCGCCAGCCCGCCAGATTGACCTCCGCGCCGCTCGCGTTGTAAAGCTCGATCCACTCGAACGGTTGGTCGCTGCCGGCTTGCGGCGCGTCGTACATGACCTCGCTCAATAGCAGCTTCGGCCAGACGACGGGCGTGCGCGTTACTGTGGGCGTCGCGGTGGTCGTCGGAGATGGGGTCAGGGTCGGCGTCATCGTCGCAGGGACAGGCGTACCGGTGGACGTGATGGACGGCGTGATCTCCGGCGTGTCGTTCAGTACCGAAGAGGGGACAGGCGTTGCTGTGACGGTCTGTGTCGGGGAAGCCGTGCCTGTCGGCGTCAAGGATGCGGTTGCAGTCGGCGCGGGCGCCGGGGGAAGTGCGCCGGGGGAGGGCGCGGGTTGCGCCCGCCAGTCGGCGGCGGCGTCCGTGTCCTCCGCGACCGCGATACGCTCCAGCGACGACCCGGCGGGCACGTCCGGGCAGGGCGGGTTGAACGCAGCGGCGTCGGAGCCATAACTCATCGCATCCACGGCGCTACCATCGGGATCAAGCAAAATTAACCGGTCGGCGGCGTTGTTCAGCCCGTCGCCGATCGCGCCTTCCAACGTCACCAGCGGGCCGGAGAAGCCGGGGTAATTGGCAAAGAAGCCGGATGCGGTTGCCGCGACCACCAGCGTCGCGCCGGGGGCCAGCACGTAGGCCGGTACGAGGTCGCTCTCGGCGTTGTCGCGCACGCGCCAGCCCGCGAGGTTCACCGGCGCGCCGGTCGGGTTGTGGAGTTCCAGGAATTCATACTGGGTATCCGTGCCGGTCTGCGGCGCGTCGTAGAGTACTTCGGTGATCAGAAGATGGTCGGGCGAACCGGCGGCGCTATGGCCGGAGAACGGCGGCAGCAGGAACGCGGACAGAAGGAGAAGCACAGAAAAGATACGCAGGCGCGCCATGGCCTACCCATCCCTTTAGCAGTCAGAGAAATTACAATGAGCGAACGCGGGAGACTCGCGGGTTATATCACGAGAGGTATGAACCTGTCAAATGTAGGCGCTTGTCAGGCGTGGAGTAGAGACCTGCGGCCAGTTTTTGCGGCAACAAGAGGCGTGGGCGTAACCGGCCGCAGGTCTCGACTCCGGGGACATTTGGAGTTTCCTGACAAAAAACCGGGCGCTTTGCAGCGCCCGGTCCAGGTGTTCGGTTGCTTACGGGGTGAGGTTACTCGGCGCGGGTCAGGCCGGTCATGTCAACCTTGATGCCGCCCTGGCCCAGGTCGTCCATTGTGTCGTAAAGGATTTGCGCGGCGTACGTCGGGTTGTGCGCGAAGACGCCGGGGTCCTTCTGGATGTACTGATAGTTGTAGGCCGCGCGCAGCAGGCGAGGCGTCCAGGCCGTGAAAGCCGGTTCCTTCTCATCAATCTTGCCGTTGGCGTTCGTATCTTCGAAGAAGTACGGATAAGCCGCTGCATTGTAGAGGATCGGTTTCTTGGCGACATCTTTGGCATAGAGCTGCATTGCTGCGAACAGCTTCTCTTCCAACGCCATGATCTCCGCAGATACGCCTTCCTTCACGTCCTTGTCGCCGTCGAGGTCAGCCGCGCTGATGCGGATGTCCTGCGGCGTCTTGGCGCCGGCATGGCAGGTGACGCATTTATCGAATGCGAGTTCCTGCGTGTGCGTGCCGTGGCAGTCGGTGCAGGTTTGGAAGCCGGGGGCGTGCATGTTGCGACCGACGTATTCCTTGTCGGCGTACTGATACGCGCCCTGAGCTTCGTCGCCGAAGAGCGACGCGCCCGCCGCGAAGTAGTGCACGTTCGAGAAGCGCAGCGGCGTCTCGGGCACGACATCATCTTCCTTGCCCTGGAGCTTGATGTTCATCGAAGCCGTGGACTCACGACCCTGATGGCATTCGAGGCAGATGTTAGCATCCACCGGCACCAGCGCGCCCTCGGTATTCTTCTCGGTGCTGAAGGTGACGCTCTTCCCGCTGGGGAAGGGCACGTTCGTCACCGGGTGCAGGGTGAACTTAGTCAGGTCGTTGTGGCAGGTGGTGCAGGCGAACCCGTTGGCGGGGTGCGCGCTGGTGACGCCGGTGGTGACAACCGTGCCGCGCCCGTCAATGGCGACCGTGCCGTTGTTCGCGAGGAACGTCGGCAAGCCCGTAGAAGAATGGCACTTGGCGCAGTCCGCCGGAACCATGCCTTCTTCATCCCAATGGCGGAAGGCTTCGGAGGTGCCGTCGAAGTGACCGGCGTCGTTCCGCACGGCATTCGCCATGTCAATGGGCTCGGCCAGTTTGGTGTTCAGGTCCGTGATCGAGTCGTGCATCAACTGGATGACGTACTTGGCGTTGTGCGCGAACTTGCCGGGGTCCTTGCTGGCAACCTGGTAGTTGTAGGCCGCCTGCAACAGGCGTCCCGTCCAACTGGCAAACCCCTTCTCGCCCTCATCGGCCTTGCCGTTGCTGTTGGCGTCGGCAAACCAGTAGGGATATGCAGCCGGGTTGTAGGCGATGGGGGCTTTCGCGACCTCTGCGGCGTAGGCCGTGATGGCCTCGCCGAGTTTCTCTTGCAGGCCGGTCACTTCAGCCGCCACGCCTTCCTTCGCATCGCCGTCGCCGTCATAGTCCATCAGCGAGCCGGGCATGCGGATCTTGGCGAGGTCTTCGACCTTGGCGACGCCCGCATGGCAGGTCGCGCACTCTTTTACGTCGAGCGCAAGGGTGTGCGAGTTGTGGCAGCCGACGCAGGTGTCATACGGCGCGGGGTGCTGGAACTTGCCGTCATATGCCATACCGTCATATTCGTAGCCGCCCTTGACCTGCGTGCCGTACTGGGTGGCCGCTGCCGCGAAGTAATGGACGTTGCGGAAGCCGAAGTTCACGTCCTTGCCGTCCACCGTCATGGGCTTGACAACGGCGTCCATGTCGGTGACTTTGAAGTCCGCGATCTGCTTGTCAACGCTCACCTTGGACTCGCGCCCCTGATGGCATTCCATACAGCGGGCTTCGCTGCCGAGGCCGGTCAACGTAATGCCGGACGGGAAGAGGACGCTATCCTTGGTAGGGGTGACGGTGTTGTGACAAGCCACGCACTGGATGCCGTTTGACGGCGGGTGCGTTTTGTCAACTTTACCGGCGGCGCTGCCATCCGCGCCGAGGAAATCAAGATAGCCGGTCGTGGAGTGGCACTTGGCGCAGTCCGCCGGAACTACTGCCGGATCGGCGCTGTCCCAGTGGCGGAACGCTTCAGCCGTGGCGTCTGCGTGGCCCGAGCTTTGCCAATCCTTGAGGAAGGGAATCTCCGGCACGACGGGTGCATCTGCCGCCGCGGGTGCGGCAGTTGCGGCAGCAGCGGGCGCCTTGGTGGGCGCGGCTGTGGGAGCAGTGGTGGGGGTCGCGTCTTGAGCATAGACCACGGCGCCAAATGCCGTGAGCAACAAGACGATGATCAGAACCCACCCGAGGGATCTCTTCATAACCTTCATCGGTCCTCCTTGTGTCTTTCATGGGGTGGAGACACATGTTTACATACTGACGGTGTACATACTCTAATGGTAAGAAAGATTGGCTTGGCTACACACCTCCTTTGCAGGCTATTGAGACCTCGACGAAGACGGGACAGTCTTGTTGCGAGATCACCTGACGTCCACGGGGACGGATTACATCGTGTGCATTTTAGCACACTTATTCCGCCTATACAAATGAATATATACCATATTCCCCATTCGCGCCTAATTTTCTTTTGCCGAGAAAGGATAAAATTACTTTGACAAATTGCCCCAAAATGCCTATAATTTCTCTAGGATTTTGTTGCTTAATTTGGGTTGAGGGTAGGAGAGAAGCATGGCGATTCGCGAGATTATCACGTTGGGGCATCCGACCCTGCGGCAGCGCGCGCGCAAGGTGACGGAGTTCGGGCCGGAATTGCAGCAACTGATTGCCGACATGATCGAGACGATGCGGAAAGCGCCGGGCGTCGGGCTGGCCGCGCCGCAGGTGAATATCCTGGAGCGCGTGATCGTCCTCGAGCTGCCCGCCGACGAAGAAGAAGAGCGGCCCGTCGAACTCTATGCGTTCGTCAACCCCGAAATCATCAAAACCTCGCGTGATATCGAAGAGGACGAAGAGGGCTGTCTTTCGATTCCCGGATACGTCGGCGAAGTGCCGCGGCACACCATGGTGATCGTGCGCGGGCAAGATGCCTACGGCAAGACGCAAAAGGTGCGCGCCTATGACTATCTGGCCCGGATTTTGCAGCATGAGATTGACCACCTGGACGGCGTGATGTTCATTGACCGGGTGACGGACCCGGAGAAAATTCGCCCGGTGACGGCAGCGGACGCTGACAACCCGGAGACTGCCGAAGCGATGGCACTGATGGATCAGCCGAACGCGGCCTAGCGACAGTTAGAATCTATCCGAATACATCCAGATCATCATGTCTTTCCCTTTGTAGTCATGGCTTCAGCCTTGGGGGGCGCTACAGCGGCTAAAGTCGCCACTCCGAAGGGAAAACATAACGCAAACAAAAACACGGGGAGCGCAATGGCTCCCCGTGTTTTTTTATTACGGTTCAGGCCGACGGGCTATCGCTTCAGGCGACGACGTCGAGCGTTTTCTCGGTCTGCGGATCGAACAGGTGCATGTTGTCCATGTTCAGGACGAGATCAATTTCTTCGCCGGAGCGGACACTCGTGCGCGGATCCACGCGGGCGATGAACGATTTCGCCCCCGTCAGCAGATAGAGGAAGATTTCGTTGCCCATCAACTCGGTGACGTCCACCGTCGCCTTCATCGGCGCAGGGACGATGGCGGGCGCGGCATACTGGGTCGAGTAGACATCCTCAGGCCGGACGCCGAAGATGACTTTCTTGCCCTTGCTCCCCGCGTAGATAGCCTTCTTCTTATCGGGCACTTCCAGCTTGAAGCTGCCGCCATCTACCCACAGCTTGCCGTCTTGCTCGACCACGGTCACGTCGAAGAAGTTCATGGACGGGCTGCCAATGAAGCCGGCCACGAAGACGTTGGTCGGGTGATCGTAGAGCTGCTGCGGCGTGTCAACCTGCTGCAGGATGCCATCTTTCATGACGACGATGCGCGAGGCCATGGTCATGGCTTCCATCTGGTCGTGGGTCACGTAGATGAACGTGGTGCCCAGGCGCTGATGGAGCTTGCTGATTTCCGCACGGGTCTGGACGCGCAACTTGGCGTCGAGGTTCGAAAGCGGCTCATCGAAGAGGAAGACGGCGGGGTCGCGGACGATGGCCCGACCGACCGCCACACGCTGGCGCTGACCGCCGGAGAGTTGTTTCGGCTTGCGGTCGAGCAACTGGCTGATGCCCAACATCTCAGCGGCTTCCTTGACCTTGCGATCAATTTCCGCCTTGGGCGTCTTGCGCAGCTTGAGGCCGAACGCCATGTTGTCATAGACGCTCATGTGAGGATAGAGCGCGTAGCTCTGGAACACCATGGCGATGTCACGGTCCTTGGGGGGCACGTCATTGACGACACGGTCGCCGATGAAGATGCGCCCGTCGGAAATCTCCTCCAGGCCGGCGAGCAGGCGCAGGCTGGTGGTTTTGCCACAACCGGACGGGCCGACGAAGACCACAAATTCCTTGTCGGCGATCTTGATGCTCAGATCGTTGACTGCCGTAACATCGCCGAACCGCTTGTAGACATGATCGTAAGTTACACTGGCCATCGGGTAAAGTTCTCCTTAAGCGTGACTGGAAATATCCACAGCCGGGCAAACAGAACTGTTCGGTCGGATAGACTGTGCTCCCGATGGGACGGCGAGGCCAAACCTTCAGCACGCCCAATGGCCAAGACCGGGTTACTCAGACTATCGCGGGCAAGACGCCAAAACCGTAATGCCGCGGCAACGTGGTGATGTATCGAGTTGAAACAGATGTTGAGGGAATATAGAGAGAATTGTGGCCGAGTGGAGACGGCTCATGACACGTCAGACAAAATCATCCGTCTGAGTCGCAGGCACTCTACCTTTGAGTGTTGCACCTCCCAGGGATCAGATCGGCCGCCCTCCATTGGGGGCAGACGGCTCACCGCGGATCGGATGCTTGGCCGCATCGTTCATGCGTTCTCGTGAGCTAAGATACACTTTACCACAGCCGCGCCGGATCGGCCAAATTTTTAAAAAGAGGGTAAGCGCGCATACAAAAAGCCGCTGCAAGGTGATTGCGGCGGCTCTGGAACTGACTGTGCTATCGGGCTGCGGCGCATCTGAGGATGCGCACTCCGCGGGGACGTCAGTGGATGACGGCCAGCTCGTTGAGGGGCCAGTAGCGCACGACGGCCCGGCCCATGATGCTATCCATGGGAATCGGCCCGAAGATGCGCGAGTCGCGGCTGGCGCCGCGGTTATCGCCCATGACGAACACGCTCAATGGCGGTACGAACCACGAGCGTCCGTTGCCGGCCGTCATCTGATTCAGGTACGGCTCATCCAGCGGCATGCCATCCACATACACCTGACCATCGGCGACCGTCACGCGCTCACCGGGCAAGCCGATGACCCGCTTGATGAGCAAATCGGGCCCGCCATCCGGGTCGCGCAACACGACGATATCGCCCCGCTCGGGGCTGTGAAAATGATACGTGAGTTTTTCAATCACCAGGCGTTCGTTGGTGTGGAGGTTGGGCTGCATACTGCTGCCATAGACGCGGGTCGCCTGCGCCAGGAAGAGATGAATCACCAGCGCGATGATGATGGCCGGCACGATGGTGCCGAACAGATCGCGGATCACAGCTCGCGCCCAGATCATCGCCTGGGCCGGCTGTGAAACTACCGGTGGTTGTTCCGGTACTACGTCTTGCGTTGCTTCAATCGGTTCTTCAGACACGGCGCTTGCCTGATATTAACTTAGAATCTATCCCGGAATTCCGTAGTCCAGGGCCTCGTGCCCGTCCGCGACGCCCACAAGGGGCTAAACTACGCGTTTTCGGAAGGCCTCGAAGTGACTTTGTAGTGACGGCTTCAGCCGTTCGGTTGGCCCGAAGGCGGCTGAAGCCGCGACTACAAAGGTTCAGATTAGTAGCGATCGCGGCGACCACCGCCGCTCCGACCACCCCGGTCGCCGCCGCCGCTGGGGCGACCACCGCCCGAAGGCGCCCGGTCGCGGTCACGGGCTTCTTCAACCGACCAACCTTCGAGGACGGCCTGGCGGCTGAGGCGCACCTTACCCGAACCCGGATCAATGTCAATCACCATCACGGTGATTTCGTCGCCAACTTTCACCACGTCTTCCACGCTGGGTACGCGGTAGTCGGCGAGCTGCGAGATGTGTACCATGCCGTCCTGGCCGGGCAGCAACTCGACGAACGCGCCGTAAGCTTCCGTGCGCACCACCTTGCCGGTGTAGATCTGGCCGATCTTGACTTCTTCGGTCATGCGACCGATCTCGGCGACCGCTTCTTCGGCGCCCAGACCGTCTGCGCCCGAGACAAAGACCGAACCGTCGTCTTCGATGTCAATCTTGACGCTGTATTGCTCTTGCAGCGCACGGATCATCTTGCCGCCGGGGCCGATCACCTTGCCGATCTTCTCGGGATCAATGTGCAGGGTGAGGATGCGCGGGGCGTAGATCGAAAGCGACTTGCGCGTTTCGGGCAACACGGCGAGCATTTTATCGAGGATGAACAAGCGGCCTTCGAGCGCCTGCGCCATCGCCTCTTCGAGGAGAGACGCCGGCAAACCGGCGATCTTGATATCCATCTGGAGGGCGTTGATGCCGTGGCGCGTCCCGGCGACCTTGAAGTCCATGTCACCCAGGTGATCTTCGATGCCCTGGATGTCACTGAGAACCGCGTAGCGCGCGTTCTCGGCGCTCAGGCTGCCGTCGGTCACCAGGCCCATCGCGATGCCCGCGACGGGAGCCTTGATCGGCACACCGGCATCCATCAACGAGAGCGTGCTGCCGCAGACGGAGGCCATCGAGGTGGAGCCGTTCGAGGAGAGCGCCTCGGAGACCAGACGCAGCGTGTACGGGAAGGTCTCCTGCGCGGGGATCATCGGTTCGAGCGCGCGCTCGGCCAGCGCCCCGTGCCCGATCTCACGCCGCTTGGGGCCGCGATTCGGCGCGACCTCGCCGGTGGAGAAGGGCGGGAAGTTATAGTGGTGCATGTAGCGCTTGGATTCCTCAGGGCTGAGGCTGTCCAACGATTGCGCGTCGCCGGGCGTGCCCAGCGTGGTGATCGTCAGCACCTGGGTCTCGCCGCGGGTGAAGAGGCCGCTGCCATGCACGCGCGGCAGCAAGCCCACGGCCACACTGATCGGGCGAATCTCCTTGAAGGAGCGACCATCGGGGCGAATGCCCTGGCCGAGGATGCGCTCGCGCACGGTCGCCTTCTCGATGCTCTCGAACGCCGCCACGAGGTCCTTCGTTTCGTAGGTCTCGCCGAGCGCCTGCACCATTTCATTGCGCAACGCTTTCAGGGCCGCGCTCTGCTCTTGCTTGGCGAGCGGCTGAGCGAAGATTTCGTTCACCCGGTCGCCGATCCACGCGGAGGCGGCCTCTTTCGCGGCGGGGTCAGCGACGTAGGCATCATACTCGAACTTCGCCTTGCCGTGCTCCTCGCGCATCTGGTTCTGGACTTCGATGAGGGGCTGCATGGCTGCGTGGCCGAGTTGCAGCGCTTCCAGCATCAGGTCCTCGGGGAACTCGTCGGCTCCCGCTTCGACCATGAGGATCGCGTCGGCGGTGCCGGCCATCCGCAGGTCAAGGGTGCTGGCGGCCATCTGGGTGACGGTCGGGTTGATGATGAACTCGCCGTCAATGAAGCCGACGCGCACCGCGCCAACCGGCCCGCCCCAGGGAATGCTGGAAATGGTGACTGCGGCGCTGGAGCCGATGATGCCGAGGATGTCCAGATGGACCTCGGGGTCGCGGGCCAGGGCCGTGACGATGACCTGCACCTCGTTCGCCATCCCCTTCGGGAACAACGGGCGCAGGGTGCGGTCAATCAGGCGCCCGGTCAGGATCGCGCCTTCGCTCGGGCGGCCTTCGCGGCGCTGGAAGCTGCCGGGGATGCGCCCTGCGGCGTAGAGGCGTTCTTCAAAGTCCACGCTGAGGGGGAAGAAATCAATGCCCTCGCGGGGTTTGGCGAACGTGGCCGTGGCAAGCACGACCGAATCGCCGGAGGAGATGGTGACCGCGCCGTCCGCCAGTTGGGCGAGCGTGCCGGTTTCAAAGGTAATGTCGCTTTCGCCAACGCGAACGCTATAGCTATACTTCTGCATGTTCAGTTTGACCTCTTTCTAAGGGTACAGTAAATTCGACAAGCGCTGCCGGCGCGGAAACGGCTGGCGATTCCGGCGGCATACGCATCAGACACCCGAGGTCAGGGACTGGGGAGTGCGGCCAAACATGGTTTGACCGCACTCCCCAATTCCTGCGCCCCGAATGCAACAGGAACGGGAGGATTTGATCCCCCTACAATGTCAAACGAGTAGATGCGTCTGATCCGCCTCTACTCGTTGCTCACGACGATTTGACTTTCAGTACTTCACCGACAAGACGACCCTGGATCGGCGCGTTATTTACGCAGCCCAAGGCGTTCGATGAGCTCTCGATAGCGCTGCGGGTCTTTGTGGCTGAGATACGCCAGATGCCGGCGGCGCTGACCCACCAACTTCAACAGCCCTCGACGCGAGTGCTGGTCATGCTTGTGGGTTTTCAGATGCTCGATGAGATAGTTGATGCGATTCGTCAGAATCGCAACCTGGACTTCAGGCGACCCCGTATCACTTGAGTGAACGTGGTATTCCTGGATGATGGCTTCCTTTTCAACTTTCGACAGAGCCATGAACCTCTCCTTTCAGAATTGGACCGAAGCACCGCTGGAATACCGGGGCGCATGCTCCAGTTTCACTACAGGTACGAGTATATCACAACCAGGGGTAAGGGAGCAAGTTAACGCGTCAGTCTTCTTTGGCTTTCACTAATTGCGTTATGTCATTCTGAACGGGTCTACCCAGGGACGTGCTTTACGGCGTGACGCCAGCGAAGAATCTCGATCTCATAGCGCGAGATTCTTCGCTGGCGTCTTAACGTAACGATAGATGTCGGGTCTACCCGCTCAGAATGACTCAACGTGACTTTGTAAAGCCCTGTCAGGCTTCTTTGGCCCACAGGGCGACCGTCTCGACGTGGAAGGTTTGCGGCGCCATGTCTACGGGTTGCGCCTCGATCAGTCGGTAACCGGCGGCGGATAAGTACACACTGTCACGCGCGAGGCCGGCGGGGTCGCCGGCGACGTAGATGATGCGCACCGGCCCCAGCGCGGCCAGTTCACGCATGGCGCGTTCGCCCGCGCCGGTGCGCGGCGGCTCCATGACCACCAGATCCACGTGTAGTTCCTCCTGGCCCTGCAACGCCTCCAGCACGGACTCGACCGAGCCTTCGTGCAGCGAGATGTTGGCGACTTCGCCCGCGTTCTCCGCGAAATCCTCACACGCAGCCTCGGATGATTCGACGCCGATCACCTCGCCCGCCACCTCGCTGAGCGCGACCGAGAAGAGACCCACACCACAATAGAGGTCCAGAACCACGTCGGCCTTGCCCGCCGCGGCATAGGCGACCACCAACTCGACCAGCGCCGCGGCCCCCGTGACGTTATCGTGGAAGAAGCTGCCCGCCGAAATGCGGAACCGGCGTCCGCCGATTTCCTCCTCGATCCAGGGATCGCCGATGAGCGGCTTGGCGCCGGTTGGGGCCACGAGGGCGCAGGCCGCGGGCACATCCAGCTCCAGTTCCGGTTCTTCGCCGGTCGTGTTTTGCAACATGATGATCGCGTCGTCGGTGTTGAAGCCGGCGCGCATCGCCAGCCCGGTCATGTCGGGCCACGCGATATCCATGGAGCCGTGCAACGCATCGAGACGCTCGTGCAACAGCGGACAGTGATCAATGGGCAGGATGTCGTAGCTGCCCTCCTGTCTGAACCCCGGCAAGCCCTCCGGCGTCAGGGCGAATTGCACGTGGCTGCGATAGCCGTAATCGAAGAACTGCGGCGCGTCTTCGGGAGCTGTGGGATCGGCGAACGCCACCACGTCGGCCACCGGCGGGTCGGTCAGGCGACCGAGGCGCTGCAACTGGTCGGCCACGATCTCGCGCTTCAACTCGGCCTGGCGCGGATAGGCGATATGTTGCCACTGGCATCCGCTGCACCGGTCGGGGCCGAAATGGGGACAGGGCGGTTCGATGCGGTCGGGGCCGGGCGTCAGCACTTCGAGCAAGCGCGCCCGCGCCCAACGCTCTTTTTCCTCGACAATCTCGACGCGCACGCGCTCGCCGGGAATCGCGTAGGGCACGAAGATCACTTTGCCGGCGTGCCGTCCTAACGCCTCGCCGCCGTGGGCGATGCCGGTCAAATCCAACTCGATGGTTGCAGTCACTTAAATGCTCCTGACTCAGTGTGTCTTTCACTTCATGGCCTGACCGGCCACTTTGTACTTTGTAGTGACGGCTTCAGCCGTTGTCGTGCCCACACCAACGGCTAAAGCCGTTACTACGAAGAAGGCCCACCAACGGCTGAAGCCGTCACTACGAAGGGGAGAGGCTAATTTGTGGCCGCAGCCGGCCGGGTCAAAAAGGCGATGGCTTTGCCGTCGTCGCCGCTCATCGCCAGTTCCAACACGCGGCCGCCGGTGGTCGCCTGCACGTCAATCACTTTGATGAATTCGGCGGAGGGCGCGTCGTCGGGCAGCAAGGATGGCAAGGCGTTCATGGCCTTTTGGAAGAACTTGGTGTTGAATGGGTTGCCGGGCTCGCCGGGATAGATCGCCAGGGGGTAGATGTGCGCCTCGACCAGGTCCTGGAAGAAGTGCGTGCCGTAGGACAATGTGGGGCGTGTGTTGCCCCTGGCCAGGCCGATTTCGACCAACGCCTTCGTGTTGTAGATGTCGGCGTATCCGACTTTGAGGCCCAGGTCCAGGTTCGAGCTGCCCCAACGGCCCGGCCCCATCAGGATGAAGCGCCGGCTTTCCAGGCGTTGGTTCAGCCGCCCGACCACGCGCGCCAGCTCGAGCTTGAGCGAGGGATCGGTAATCTCCGCGTACTTCTCCGGGTCCACGTAGACGATATAGGCAATTTTGGTCACTCGGCCCGTGGGCACGAGTTTTTCCGTGCCGAATACGATGTCCCGGGGGGCGACATTTTCGGGCAGGGACACCGCTTCGGCGATCTCGCTGCCCGCCTGGGCGCGACACTGGAGCAGGTGGATGGCGACACGGGGCGTTGGGTATTCGTTTCCGATGCTCACGGTGAATTCGACATCCACGGGGCGGCCATAGCCGAACTCAAGGGCCTTGAGCATGGTCCGCATCTGTTCCGCAAAAGAGGTCTGCGTGAGCAAATTCTCGAACGTGAGCACCAGCGAGCGTGGGTCGAGGCCGGGGTCGGTCACGACCATCCCGGCGATGTGATCGCCGTGCGATTGCGACGCCAGAAAGCGCAGGCCCGGATAATCGCCCGCGAGGGTCTCGGCGACGCGCCGCGTCTCAAAGGCGTTCGTCTCAAGGTTGAGCACGTCCATGTAGTACTGCGAGTAGTAACGAATGTCGCGCGGGGTGTTTTCGGGCCGCAGTTGGGGGTTGCTGAGGGCCACCATGCGCGGGTAATCTTCGCCCACCCGATCAACGGCGCGCGTGCCCAGCCCGGCGACGATGCGCGCGAAGCCGTCCTCGCGACGCAATTTGGGATTCCAGATGAAGGGGTTCCGGCTGTAGGCGATGCCGGAGACCTGGGGGAAAAAGAACGGGGGGTATGGCTCACCCTGCACGATCTGGATCAGCACGGCCATCCGCTCATCGAAATCGAGCAGGCCGCGCTGCTTGCGGTAAAGCAGGGCGTTCGGGTTGAAGACGCTGGCATAGACTCGCGTGATCGCCTCGGTCAGCGCGGTCAGATTCTCCTCCGGCGTGCCCTGATTCGGGCAGAACACGCTCTCATATTTCCCAGCGAAGGTTGCGTCGAAGTTATCTTCGAGGAGACTGGAAGAGCGGACGATGAGCGGCTGATGGCTAACCTCGGCCAGGATCGCCTCGAAGCGCTCGATGATTTCCGCCGGGAAACGGCCCTTCCCATAGGCGGACTGAATGGCCGGGTAATCCTGCTCGATCTGCTCGATGGACTTATACTTCTGGTTGAGGTAGTTCAGGAGACCGTTGATTTCCAGGAAGTCATAGATGACGTCCGCGCCCACGAAATAGGATTGTGGAATGACGAGATCAATGTGCCGGGTGGCATCCGCGCTCGCGACGGTCTGCTGCAAAATCTTGTTTGCCAGCATCAGACCCGCGGCTTTCCCGCCGATCTTGCCCCGTCCCACGCGGTGGTCGCGAATCCATTGCAGGTCGGGGACGGTGAGATATTCTTTCGCCAGGCGGACGAAATCGAGGTCATCGCTGATGAGCGCCTTGATGAGCACGACTTTCGTCTCTTGCAGGTTATGCTTCACGGCCTCGCGCTGATCGGGCGGCAGCGCGTATAACGTCTCCGCCTGGTGAAACAGGACTTCCATGGAAGCCAGCTCGGGGTTATAGGCCAATGAGGTCTCGCTGGCAGACCGCTGCTTTAGAACCTCATGCACGATGTCTTCGAAGCGTTGGTGGGTGAGGTTGTATGCGAAGTAGAAATCCGTCAGATCGTCGCGCACGCGCGCCAGCCGACGCTCCCATATCTCCGCGGATTCCTGGGCCTCCGGGTTGCTCATGCCTTCGCGTTGCTGGGATTGCACCGCCTTCTCGCGCGCCTCGGTCTCGAAGTTTTCGCGCGTGACCACGCCGCGCAGGAACAACTCGTGCCGCATCCGTTCGCGGATGGTGTCCGCCAGGATCGGATAACGGCTGAGCTGGAGATAGATGCGGGTGACTTTTGGGATGTAGGTTGACTCATCGGTCATGACACACCTCACGCGACAATGCGGTCTGCACCTATGAGTATACCCTTTCGTAGCCTAAGCGGCCACTTCGTAGTGACGGCTTCAGCCGTTGCAGTACCCCCGGCGGCCAAAGCCGTTACTACAAAGGAGAGTGACGCGCAGTTTCGGATAGATGCTAAATTACCAAATCATCGGGGGCGGCGAGGAGGTCGGTCGCGTAGAACGGGGGCCATTCGGCATCGGGCGCGTCGCGGCGGCGCGTTTTTTCCGCGCGGATCAGCCAGTAGATGATGACGCTCTGCGTGACCGCGCGTCCCAGCAACTCGATCAGCGGAGCCTGGAGATAGTTAGCGTACCACATCGGCCACTCGGCGTCTGCGCCATCCTCCGCAGCAAACGAGCGGTGATGCGCGTCGGCGCACCCGCGCAACAAGGTCTCTAACTGGCGTGCTTTTTCGGTGTCGGTCATCAATCGTATCCTTGTAGCGTCATGTAGCGCTCGCCCAGGTCTTGCACCCCGCGGAGGAAAGCGAGCACGCGCTCCGCGGCGTCATTTGCCCCGACCAGATCGGCGTAGGGCAGCACCGCGCCCTGCCAGCCTTCCGTCTGCCACCGCGCGGCGGCGGGCAACTCGGCATGCGCCATTTCCGGCGGTAGAGGGTAGGCCGTGGCATAGAGATAGGGCGCGGGAATGGTCGCATCGCCGGTAGAGAACCCGAAATTCATGCGTTCATCCGCATAGTCCTCGTTATCGGGGTCCTGCCCTGCGACCAGACGCCCCGTCAGCCACATCACGGCTAGGTCGAAATGATGCGGCCAGAGTCGCACTGTACCCGCACCCCGGCGTAGCTCGCCGCTGAATTGCTTGAAGAGGATGTCCAGTTGCGCGAGCGCCCGATGGAAGCGCACGACGGCCGCGGGGTCATAAACGCCTTCGGCTTGACCCAGTTCAGCGGCATCGGGTTCGAAATGGACGCCGAAGCCTGCGAGATAGGCGGCCACATCGCGCCCCAGTTGCGCCGCGGGCTGCCCGCGCAGCGGAAAGTGCGCCGCCTGGCCGTCGCTGGTTTGGATAAGCAGTTGATGCTGCGTCAGATCGAGAATCATCTCAAAGGTGCGCGCGCCCGCGGGGATCGGGGAAGTCGTCACTCCCCGCGCGCTGATGAAGAGGCTGGCGTGGCCGTAATGGCGCTGCGGCGGCGTCAACGCCATGCGCACCGCGCCGGACACGCCCGCGTAGGCATGTAAAAGGTCGCGCGTCGGTTGCCATGCGGCGAGAGATAGATCGGGGAAATCGGTCACGTTGCACTTCCATGATACAAGGTTGGCACAAAATTCGTGCGACTGTGTTGCTATGCTAAAGCTCCTTTCCTCGACAAGCGGTGAGCGGGCTTACCGTATGGGGTGTATTTCATTTTGGGCATCCAGCGCAAGGTCATGCTGAGTAGTCTGTAAGGTTAGTTTTTGTCTTTCTGAGCGGGTTAACCCAAAGAAGTCCGCTACGGTAAGATTCCAGCGAAGAATCTCCGGTTAGCGAGGCGAGACCCTTCGCTAGAGCCTAATCGCAACGCTTTTTGAGTGGTTAACCCGCTGAGGGTGACATCATGAAAACTAACTTTACTGACCACTGAGGCTCAAAACGGCGGGCCTCAGCATGACATTGCGACGCGAGACCCTTCGCTGGAGGCTACCCGTAGCGTACTTTGAGCGGTCAACCCGCTCAGGGTAACGGTGATAATCTCGCCCCAAACTTGCAATGCGCCCTACCGTATGCACGCGTTTGGCAACGAGCCGCGGTTGCGCGAAAATGCACGCGTGGCGTCATTGGTCTTGTAGATGCGCTCGATGGAGTACGCGTGACGTTTCTCTTCTTCGCGCTTGCGTGGATTGCCGGTATCCTGCTGGGCAGCCTCCTCTGGTCGGTGGGGCTGACCGGCTGCGCCACGCCGGGCTGGCCCTTCTTCGTCGTCTCCGCGGTCATGCTGATGCCGGCATTACTGGGCCGCCGGTTTTCGGGGGCGCGCTATGTCTCCCTGCTGGCGCTGACGGTGGCGCTGGGGGCATGGCGCTATACGGCGCACCCCGCCGCGCCGTGTCTCACCCCGCAGAATCTCGCCTATTATCACGCCGACCTCGATGAGCCGTTGCGCGCCGAAGTGGAAGGCGTGATCGTCTCCTATCCCGAACAGAGCAACGGCCAAGTCATCTATCGGCTGCGCGCAGAGAGGCTTTGGACGGGAGATGCGCCGCGGGCCGTGACGGGCGACATGCTGGTGCGGACACGCGACTATCCTCCATACCATTATGGCGATCGTTTACGCGCAGCAGGTGAGATCGAAAACCCGCCGATCTACGCCGATTTCGATTACCGCGCCTATCTGGCCCGGCAGGGAATCTACAGCCGGATGGTGAATGCGAAGACCACGCGAGTGGCAAGCGGCGAAGGGTCGACATTCTATCGGCGCTTATACGCGTTCCGCGCCCATGCCTCAGACGTATTGAACCGGCTGCTGCCCGAACCGGCGGCCGCGCTGGCGAATGGGATGATCCTGGGCATCGAGAGCGGCATCCCGCGCGATGTGGCAGACGCGTTTCAGGCGACCGGCACGACGCACGTGATCGTCATTTCAGGGAGCAATATCGCGCTGCTGGCCGGGGTGCTGCTCGCCGCGCTGGGCCGGCTCACGGGGCGCAACCGCGCGGTGATCCCGGTAATGGTCGCGATCGGGTTCTACGTGCTGCTGGTGGGGGCAGGCCCTTCGGCCGTGCGCGCCGGGGTGATGGGCGTGCTCGTGGTGGGCGCGATCGCGCTGGGACGCCAGAGCACGGCCTGGGTTTCGCTGGCCGCGTCCGCGGTGTTGATGACGATCATTGATCCGCTGGCGCTGTGGGACGTCGGGTTCCAGATCAGTTTTGCGGCGACGCTGGGGCTGATCCTCTTCTCGCCGTGGTTCATCGAGCACTTCCACGGCGCGTTGGGTGGCCGACTGATGGGAGATCAAGCCCCGTCACCGATCAGCGCGCTGGGCGACGGGTTGGCGGCAACGCTCGCGGCGCAGGTGCTGGTGACGCCCGTGCTGCTGTTCCACTTCGGGAGGTTCTCTGTCACCTCGTTGCTGGCGAACGCGTTGATTCTGCCTGCACAGCCGCCCATCCTGATGGGTGGGATGCTGACCCTGCTGGCCGGGCTGGTGTGGGAGCCGCTGGGCCGCGTGATCGCGAGCGTCCCGTGGCTCTTTCTGACCTACACCACCGAAGTGGTCCAACTCGTCGCGCGCATTCCTTACGGCGTCGTGGAGACGGGGTCGTGGGCGCAAGGCATGGCCGTGGTTTACATCGCAGCGCTGATCGCCGGAATCGGGTTGCGGGGCGCGACGCAACGCGGGTGGCTGGCCTTGCCGCGAGGCGAGCAACTGGCGCTGATCGGCGCGGCGGCGCTGCCATTATGGGTCGGGCTGACCGCGGTCTCTTTGCAGCCAGATGGTAGGCTGCACATCACGTTCCAATCCACGGAGAGCGTTGAAACGATCCGTCTTACCCTGCCTGATGGCCGGCGCGTGTTGATTGCGGACGCCCCGATGGAATCCGTCACCGGCGCGCCCTTCGACCTGATCATTGCGCCGGAAACGCCTGACGATCTGGAAGCACAGACTGCGGGCGCGGATGAACGCCGGATTGACCCGCGGGAGCTCGCGCCGCACACCGCGTTACAGTTCGCAGAGAATCTCACGGTGGAGCGGCTGGGGAATGGGGAATCGTGGGCGCTGGCGATTCGTTACGGGGAGTTCAGCACGCTCGCGCCCGCGGCGCTGGACGTCGCGACCCAGGCCGCATTGGCCGACGAGCGCGCCGCGACCGGGATCACGCTGTTGCGGCTGCCGGGCGGCGGAACCGGTTGCTGGCCTGCAGAAGACTTTCTGGCCGCTATCGCCCCGCAAACCCTCTTGTGGCCGACCGATACGACTTACCCACCATCGGTCGCCGCGGGCTTGGCCGGACGCGCCCTGCGCACTCCGGGCGACGCCGCAATCGAAGTCGTGACCGATGGCAAACGGTACGGGCTGCGACAGCTCACGGCGTCACCGGGCTTCCTGCGTTAGCCATCCGACGACTCGCGCGGCGTCAGGAGACCTGAGCGCCGGCAGGAATGCGGAAAGTCGCGTCTTCGGTCTGCGGGGCGGCGAAGGCGGCCAGACCCAGCAGGAAAAAGGAGATCCATACGGAACAGGCCAGGAAGAGATGCACGAGCTGCATCCATACCGGGGCCAGCAACGCTACGTTGATTGCCCCCGCGACGAGTTCCACGATGACCAGCGTGATCACCAGCCTGGCAAGCCGGCTCACGGCGTTGCCGGGGCGCGCGCGTTTCAGTTGCGACGCAAGGAAGATCACGTACAGCGCGATGCCGACGGCGATGAACGGATGCCAAATGCGCAGCCGCAACAGGATATGCACGCCCTCACCGAAATCCTGTTGCAGGCCCTGGGTCAGCGATTCGGCGGGGAAGAGGGTATCGCCCAGCGCGGTGATCGCGCCGCTCATGCCCAGGAAGATCACACCGATGAGGCCAAGCCACCACCCGGCCCCGGCAAGCCCCTGTCCGCGGAAGCGCGGCGCGGGGCGACCGGACGCTAACCACGCCACGTAGGCGAGAGAGGCCATCAGCAGGAAGGTGTTCACCAGATGCAACGCCATCGAGATTGCGCGGGCGCGCGAGTCGTTGTCCGCGGTGAGGCCGAAGAGGACGAGACCCGCGCCGATCAGCGCCTCCATGATGATGAAGACGCCCGCGCCCACCAGACCCCGGCGGATGGGGTCGCCCCGGCCATAGAGCCGGAAGCCCCAGATCATCAACCCCAGCACGAACAACATGCTCAAGCCGGAGGTCAGGCGATGGCTGAACTCGACCAGGGTCTCCACCTGCGCCACGCGCGGCACCACTTCGCCGTTACACAGCGGCCAATGGTTGCCGCAACCCGCGCCCGACCCGGTGACGCGCACGAACGCGCCCCATAGCACCACCAGCACGGTGAAGGCGAGCACAAACCAGGCAACCATTGCAAACCGTTTAGATTTCACCTTTTCTCACTCCTGCGTAACCCGTTTCGCCATCATAATGTCGGGCTTACCCGGCCCGTTGGCATCGGGGATAACGCCCGCAATGACGAAGCCGCACTTTTGATAGAACTCGTAGGGATGGCCCTTCAGGTTACGGATGCGCGCGATGTGACCCGGCAGGTCCGCGTAGAGGTTCGCGCCGGAGAGCGTGGTCATGGCGTCCTCGTCATCCGTGCCGAGCCAGAGAGTCAGCGCGCCGCGCGTGCGGACGCACCCTTCGAGATCAGCCACCAGCGCCCGACCAATCCCCTCGCCCTGGCGTGCGGGCCGCACGACCAGCGGATGCAACTCCCACACCCGACCGGAGTACCCGCCGGGGATGCCGCCAATCCAGCCCAATAGGAGACCGCGCTCATCCACCGCGGCGCGGCAAATCCTGTCCGCGGACAACGCCTCGCGCACTTCCGTCAACGCCGACGGCAGGTCGGGCCAGGCGTCGGGCCAGTGGTCGCGAAACCCCTCGACCAACAACCCGGCGGCCTGCCCGACCAGCACCGCGTCGTCGGGGGTCAGATCCATAATGCGCAACATCGGCCTCCGGCGCGCCTACTCGCGCGCCAGGCTCGCCAGGGCGCGAAACGCGCGGTAGGCCGCGGGCATGTCGGGCACGGTGACCTCGACGCGCCGGCCTGACGTTCGCACCGCGCCCGGCAGCAGCGCCGCGCCGTCGGCCTGATCGGAGCGCTTGAACTCGATGCCGACGGTGACGGGCGACGTCACGATCCACAACGGCTGGGCCGAGCCGGAGGCTAACCGCTGGACGCCTGCCTGTGCAGCATCATAGATGCGCCCAAACGTCGCCTGCGGCGGCAGGCACTCGGCAGCCGTCCGCCCGGTGGCGTGTTTGACGACCGCCGTCTCCAGCGGGCCGATGAGGTTCACGGCCTCGGCGCAGGCCGACTGATCGCCCGAAATCATCAACACCGGCGCGCCATAGTGGCTGCACACCGCGACATTCAGCCCGATTTCGCCGACGACGATCCCGTTCAGGTAGAGGTCGGCGATGCGCGTCGTGGACCAGGTGTGATCGAGCACGGCGTTACGCGTGCCCGACCGCGCGTGGTAGCCAATGAAGCACACGCCGTCCACCCCATCGTCAATGCCCTGCACCATCGAGAAGGGCGCGGGCGTGCCGGAGTTGAGACGGGCGCGCGGGTCGAGTTCTTCGATCAAGATGTTGCGCTCGTCCCAGTGGCCGTCGCTGACCACCACTTCGTCCGCGCCCGCATCGAACGCGCCCGCGATGGCCGCGTTGACGTCGTGCGTCATCAGGCTGCGAAAGCGCCCGTATTCATAGTGGCCAGGCGTTACCTGCTCACCGGCGACGACGCCGGTGATGCCTTCCATGTCGGCTGCAATCAAGATTTTCATCGGCGCGTCTCCCTTGGCTCTGATATGAAAACTACGCATCGTTCTCCTTTGTAGTGACGGCTTCAGCCGTTGAGGGCACAACAACGGCTGAAGCCGTCACTACAAAGGTTAGTGTTCCTGCAAATACTCTCGGATCATCAGCGCGGCGGTTGCGCCTTCGCCCGCGGCCGCGGCGGCCTGCTTGGTGCTGCCCGCGCGCACGTCACCGGCAGCGAACACCCCCGGCATACTGGTCCCCAACGTGTTGTCGGTGACCACGAAGCCATAGCGGTCGCGCTCGACCTGGGACGGCAGATAATCGGAGTTGGGGCTGAGACCGATGAAGATGAACACGCCGTCGGCTTGCAAAGATTTCGTCTCACCGGTCGCGCGATCCAGCACCACGATCTCGGCGAGCTTGCCGCGCTCGCCCTCGAAGGATTGCACCGCGTGATTGGTGACGACGCGCACGGTCGGGTCTTCGGCGACCTTCTCTTGTAGCACCTTGCTGGCCTTGACTTCCGGCAAGAACTCGACGATGGTGACGTTGCGGGCGTAGCGCTTGAGGAAAATGGTCTCCTGAAAGCCGCTGTTGCCGCCGCCTACCACCACGACATCTTTGTCTTTGTAGAAGGGACCGTCGCACACGGCGCAAAAATGAATCGCCGAACCGACCAACTCCTGTTCGCCAGGGACGTTCAACCGGCGGTAACGCGAACCGGACGCAATGAGCACCGCCTTCGCGCCATACTCGTTGCCGCGGCCGGTGCGCACGGAGAGGTATTGCCCGTTCTGGCTGAGGCTTTCCACGGCGCAGGCTTGCACGATCTCAACGCCGAACCGCCGCGCCTGGTTCGTCAACCGGCGGGCCAGTTCTGCGCCGGAGACGCCTTCGTCGAAGCCGGGGTAGTTGTCCATCACCTGCGTGCCGGCGACCTGGCCGCCCGTCGCCGCCCGTTCGAGGATCAGCGTGTCAATGCCCTCGCGCGCGGCGTAAATCGCCGTCGTCAGCCCGGCAGGGCCGCCCCCGATGATGATCAGATCGTAGAAGCTGCGCTCTGCGCCGATGCGCAGCCCCAGCTTCGTCGCCAACGCGTCATTATCGGGTTCCATCAACCTGCTGCCGTCGGGGAAGACGATCGTCGGCACGGTGCGCTTGCCCTCGTTCAGGCGCTCCACTTCCTCCATCGCCGCGTCGTCCTGCTCGATGTCCACCCAGACGTAGGGGATGCGATGCTCGCCGAGGAACGTCTTGGCCCGACGACAGTCGGGGCACCAGGTGGTTCCATAGACGATGATGTCGTGATGTTCCGCTTCCATAGTCTCCTTCTTGACAATGGGTCGAATCGTTCGCATAGTATAGCACAAAGAGCCGTCTCATCCAGCCAAATTTACTAACCCCAACTCGTAGTTCAGGGCCTTGTGCCCGTCGCGAACGCCCACAAGGGGCTAAACTACGCCAGCGTGGAACAAGCACATGGATAGGGTAGGCGCAAGGTGAAGGGGGTCACACCCGCGATGGAAAGGTTATCCAGGTGGATGACGCAGTGGCGCACGGTCGGCCTGCTCTCGATCTGCGCGGCGCTCGCCTGGCTGGGGCTGCGCGCGATGCCCGATGGCCGGTTGCACGTCTTCTTCCTGGATGTCGGCCAGGGCGACGCGATCTTCATCCGCGCGCCGGACGGGCGGCAAATCCTCGTGGATGGAGGACCTGGACCGGGAGAACTGTTGGAAGAATTGGGCGACGTGATGCCGTTCTGGGATCGCAGCCTGGATCTGGTGATCCTGACGCACCCGGACGCCGATCATATGGTAGGGCTGCTCGCCCTGCCCGACCGGTATCGCATCGGGGAGGTTGTGGACACACAGATGGCGCAGGGTGACGCCGCGTGGAACTACGCATTGACGACATCAGAGGCGACCCGGATCACGGCGGGACAGGGGATGACGTTGCGCGCCGGGGATGTGATCCTGACCGTATTGAACCCCGTGGAGGGGGAGGATACGTTAAAACCCGGCGACAACGCAACGAGTCTGGTGTTGCGGCTTGATTACGGCGATACGTCGGCGCTGTTCACAGGGGACGCTCCGCAAGAGGTCGAGACGGAGATGCTGATGGCGGGTCAATCGCTGGATGTGGATATCCTCAAGGTGGGGCATCATGGCAGCAAGAGCAGCAGTTCCGAGGCGTTCATCGCCGCCGTCTCACCGGAGTATGCGGTGATCCAGGTGGGCGCGGGAAACAGTTACGGGCACCCCGCGCCGGCCGTGCTCGACCGCTTGCACGGCATCGAGGTGTTGCGCACCGATCTGAACGGGCAGATCGAGGCGGTGAGCGATGGGATGACGTGGCGGGTGAGGCCGGAGCGCCAGCCATGATGCGCACTACGAACAAGGACGCCCTTACGGGCGCACTACGAACTGAGGAAATGCCATGCGGATGTTGATGTTTCAGGCGCAGAGCTTCTGGTGGAAGTCGTTCTCGAAGACGTTGGAGGAAGTGGAGGACATCGAAGCGGAGGAGCGGGTGGAGGACGCGGTTGTCGTCTTCATGCACGTCGAGGCGCGCGACGCGAGCGACCGAGATGCCGTGTTTCGCAAGACACTGAAGAACATCAAGTGGCTGGCGAACAAGCGCGAGCTGAAACGCGTGGTGTTGCACTCATTCACGCATCTGGGGGGCGAAAACGCCGAGCCGGAGTTCGCCGGGGCGCTCATCGAGGAGCTGGCGGAACGGCTGCGCACGACCGGCTATGCGGTGTGGGTCACGCCGTTCGGCTATTTCAACGAGTGGGATCTGAAGGTGTACGGCGAGAGTTTGGGCAAGGTGTGGAAGGAATTTTAACTTCTAGAATATCCGAAAACTGCGCGCCGCTCCCCTTCGTAGTGGCGGGGGGGGAGTGGACGGGGGACGCCACCGGCCTAGAAACCCAAAACACCAGGCGCGCCCCAGCGGGTTGTGATTGATATTCGTTATAAATAATGAGAAGACAAAGGCGCACAAC
>JBBQRS010000046.1:0-35905 GCA_038214535.1 Anaerolineae bacterium | reverse complement strand
GGGGGCTCCCCTCTCCTTGTGTTTTATCTCCCGCGGCCCCCCCCCCCCGCTACGAGCAAGACGCAGCATGACCGCCCACGTTTGCGTGATTTGGTGGGCAACGCACTTGCGTTGGGGCTGTGTATTGGCGTATAATTGCAGTTGCAATCAATTGCAATAAGCACTACGGAGTTTTACACATGCTTTACTCACCGAAACCGATGCACATTCCCGATGGATTCCTGTCCGTGCCGGTGGCGCTGGTCTGTTGGGCCATCGCGTTGGTCGCGATTGCCTACGCGTTGCGGCGCGCCAACCGCGACCTGGGCGAGAAACAAGTGCCGTTGATGGGCGTCCTGGCGGCCTGTATCTTCGCCGGTCAGATGTTGAACTTTGCTGTCGCGGGTGGCACGTCGGGCCACCTGATGGGCGCGGCGCTGGCGACGATTTTACTGGGGCCGTGGGCGGCGCTGCTGGTGATGACGTCGGTGGTCAGCGTGCAGGCGCTGATCTTCCAGGATGGCGGCCTGCTTGCGCTGGGCGCGAACATCGTCAACATGGGCGTGATTGGCGTCACCGTCTCCTATTTCGCGTATAACGCGGTGCTCTCGCTACTTGGCCGCAAACGCACCGGCATCCTGGTCGGGGGGTTTGTTGCCGCGTGGCTGTCCATTGTGATTGCCTCTCTCGCGGCCGCGTTGCAGCTTGCGTTCTCCGGTACCTCACCGGCGAACGTCGCCGTGCCTGCGATGGGCCTGATCCATGCGGCGATCGGCCTTGGCGAAGGGGCGATCACGGTGGGCGCGTTGGCCTTTGTGATGGCCGTGCGGCCTGACCTGCTCGATCTGGACGCGGGCAAAGCGGTTAACGGGAAACTGGTCTGGGTAGCCGGGCTGTTGATTGCGGTGTCGCTGGCGATCCTCTCGCCGCTGGCGTCATCTCATCCGGATGGATTGGAGTGGGTGGCGGGGCAGAAAGGCTTCTTAGATCAAGCGCAAGGCCCCATCTATAAGCTGATCCCGGACTACGTGATGCCGGGTGTTGGTAATGAAGCTGTGGCGACGATCCTCGCGGGGATTCTTGGCCTGCTGATCGTTGGCGGCGTGGCCCTGGCCCTGGCATATTCGCGCCGCAGGCCGTCGGCGTCTGTCGCTACCCAAGACCCTGCGCTGCATTCTGAATAGCAGCGCCCGGAATGCACGCCCACTTTCTCGATTCGTATCGGCACGGGTTCAGCCCGATTCACCGGCTGGACCCGCGCGTTAAGCTGGTGTTGGCCGTCGGGTTTATCCTCGCCACGGCGTTGACGCCGCCAGGCGCGTGGCCCGTTTATATCCTGCTCTTTGCGTTGCTTCTCGCTGTCGAGATCCTCTCGGAATTGAGCGTCAGCTATGTGATGAAGCGCGCGGTGTTAGCGTTTCCGTTCGTGCTGGCCGCAGTTCCCATCCTCTTCACGCTGCCGGGCAACCCGCTGGTAACGTTCACCATCGGCCCGTGGAGCCCGTCTATCAGTGATGCGGGGCTGGAGCGCTTCATCAGCATCGCGCTGAAGTCCTGGTTCTCCGTGCAAATGGCGATTGTGCTGGCCGGCTCGACGCCCTTCCCCGATCTGCTGGTGGCGATGCGGGCTGTACACGTCCCGAAGCTGCTGGTGGCGGTGATCGGGTTGATGTGGCGCTACTTGTTCGTGCTGGCTGATGAGGCGATACGCCTGATGCGGGCGCGTGATGCGCGCAGCGGGCATCCGGTGGATACGCCATACAAGACCGGTGGCAGCATTGCATGGCGCGCGCGCGTTACCGGTGGGATGGCGGGCAATCTGTTCATGCGCTCGTTCGACCGCGGCGAACGGATCTATGCGGCGATGGCCGCGCGCGGCTATGACGGCGAAGTGCGTTCCGTGCCGTTGCCGCCCGTCTCCGGCCCGCAGCGGATGTTGCTTTTCGGGGGCGTTGTGGTTTTGGTACTGTTGGTAATTCTCTCTTATCTGTTGTAGGATGCGTGACGCAGTATGCACCATACGATCGAAGTTGAAGGTCTGACATTCGCATATCCTGACGGCCACCGCGCCATCGCCGATATCTCGCTGGTGATTGCGCCGGGGGAGAAGGTTGCGCTGGTGGGGCCAAACGGGGCGGGCAAATCCACGCTGATGCTGCACCTGAACGGCATTTTGAAGTCAACTGCCGGGAAGGTGCGGGTGTGCGGGATGGAAGTGAAGGATGGCAACCTGGGGCCGGTGCGCGCCGCCGTAGGCCTCGTATTCCAGGATCCGGAAGATCAGCTTTTCTCACCGACCGTGTTCGACGACGTGGCGTTCGGGCCGATCTATCAGGGATTGCCCATTGCCCAGGTACGCGAGCGCGTGGATGAGGCGCTGCGGGCCGTGCGCATGGAAGATTACGTGGAGCGTGTCTCGCATCATCTGAGCGTGGGCGAGAAGAAGCGCATTGCCATCGCGACGGTGCTGGCGATGAACCCCGAAATCCTGGTGCTAGACGAACCTTCGGCGGGGTTGGACCCGCGGGCGCGCCGGTCGCTGATCAATCTACTGCGTGAGTTGCCCCAGACGATGCTGACGGCCACGCATGACATGCGGATGGTGCAAGAGCTTTTCACCCGCACCGTGGTGATGGATGGCGGGCGCGTTGTGGCCGACGGGCCGACGGATGAAATTCTCGGTGACGCCGAACTGCTCGAAGCGCACGGACTGGAGATCTACTGAGCATGGCGTGTGAAGAGCTGTTTTTGCGTGAGCTGCGCGAGCGCGGGTTTCGCATGACCCCCCAGCGCGAGATGGTGCTTTCGGCGCTGCATCAGTTGGATGGCCTGGTGTCCGCGGAGGATGTGTATCGCCGGGTACAGCAGATCAGCACGTCGGTAGACATCTCGACCGTATATCGGACGCTGGATTTGCTACAACAATTAGAATTGGTGGCTTCGATAGATTCGGGTGATGGGCAGCGGGTCTATGAGCTGCGGGTCGGCCACGGCCGCCACGCGCATCTCGTCTGTCGTGAGTGCGGCGTGGTCATCGGGGCCGATATGGACCTGTTCGACGCGCTGTCCGATGCGATTCGACAGCGTTACGGCTATGAGATGGCGCTGGATAACCTTTCATTTACAGGGCTGTGCGCGCGCTGCGCCTTAGCCCGCACGAAAACGCCGGAGATCCCTTTGAAGTCCGGCTGAGCGATGACGGGATCAAGGGTGATCGTTGCATGAACGGACTCTCGGCATTCTTCGTTCAAAACCTCGGTTACGTCTATTTCTTCTATGGCCTCGCGTTCTTCGCCATGGGGCTGGTCGTCTTCCTCGAATCGGGCCGCTCTACGGAGTTTCGTTTTGGCCGCGCGTTATTACCGCTTGCGATCTTCGGTTTCATCCACGGCGGGCACGAGTGGTTCGAGATGTTCCAGATCTTCGCGATCCAGGGCGGGACGGCGGCGTCCGGTCCCGGCGTTGAACTGTTGCGCCTCGTCCTGCTGGTTATCTCGTTCCTGTTTTTGCTGGGGTTTGGGGCGCGCCTGTTGCCCAATGCCGAACGCGAACCGGCGTATGCCTGGACGCTGGTGGGCGTGTTTGGCGGCATCTGGCTGGTCGCGCTGGGCTTTGTGTTTGTGGCCGCCCGTCCCCCCATGATTGACCTGCTGATTGCGGGCGACGTATTGGCGCGCTATCTGCTGGCGATCCCCGGCGCGCTGTTGGCGGCCTGGGCGCTATTACGCGAGCGGCGCGATTTCCACGCCCGCGGCATGTCGCGCTACGGGCGCAGCCTTTTATGGGCCGCGCTGGCGTTCATCATTTACGGCGTCGTCGGACAGGTCTTTACGCAGTCGAGCTTCTTACCACCTGCGCAAGTCATCAATTCGGCCCTCTTCCTGGAGACGTTCGATTTCCCCGTGCAACTTCTGCGGGCGGGCGCGGCGATGGCGATTGCGCTGACGCTGGGGAGCGCGTTGCGCGCGTTCGAGGCGGAGAGTCGGGTGCGGCTGGCGCGCGCCAACAAGGCGCGGCTCGAGGCGCTGGACGCGCAATCGAAGCGTACCGCCGAGGTTGAGGCGCTCAACCTGGAACTCCGCGCCACTACGCAAGAGTTGACCGCCATGCTGGAGCTATCGCAAATCCTCACGTCAACGGTGGACCTGAGCCGTTTGCAGCGTGATGCGCTCTATCAGGTGGTGCATAGTATGCAGGGCGCGTGTTGCAGCATGTTGTTCCTGCGGACGCAGAGCGGCGCGCTGGAGCCCGCCGGGGTCTATCGCCGCCCCGAAGCGCCGCGTCCCGATCCGCCGCCGCCGTTGGCCGAAACAGCCCGGCAGGCGTTTACCTACGAGGGAGCGACCGGCGCGAAACTGGATCACATCGTGATGTTGTTGGAAGACGACGCCTTCGCGAATGGCCGGAGCTACCGGACGTTGGGTGTGCCGCTGCGCAGCCAGAACCGGGTGTTCGGCGCGCTGGCGTTGGGCTCCCTGCGCGAGAACGAGCCGTTGGGCGCGCTGGAGTTGGGGCTTCTGTCGGCCTTCGCCCAACAGATGGCTTCCTCGCTCGAAAACGCCCAGCTTTACCGGATGCTGCAAGAGCGGGAAGGAGAATTGGAAGAACTCGTGCGCCAGTTAGTCAACGCGCAGGAAGGTGAACGGCAGCGGATCGCGCGGGAACTGCACGATGACACGGGTCAGAAGTTGACGGCGCTGGGGCTGGGGCTGGCGGCTGTCGAGGCCCGGCTGACGGACCAACAGGCCGCCGATGCGCTGGCGCTGGTGCGTGATCTGCGCGGGGTGACGGACGGAGCGATGACGGAATTGCGCAACATCATGGCGAACCTGCGTCCAGCGCAACTTGATGAGTTGGGACTGGCCCCGACCCTGCGCTGGTATGTCAAGGATTACGCGGCGCGCTATCCTGAGATGGATGTGCAACTGACGATAGACCGCCTGCCCAGGCGCTTGCCGCAGCAATATGAGACGACGCTATTTCGGTTGGCGCAGGAGGCGTTGACGAATGTGGCGCGCCACGCGCAGGCGTCGGCGGTCACCGTGAAATTGAGCCGGAAGCCGGGCGTCATTTGCCTCGATGTGCATGACAATGGTCGCGGTTTCGACCCCGCCACGCTGCCGTCTGCAAGTGCGCTGCGCCGGCCTAGCGGGTGGGGCATCACGGGGATGCGCGAGCGGGTGTTGCTGGCCGGCGGGCGTTTTGACATTGTCTCGCAGCCGGGCGTGGGCACGACCGTCAGCGTCGAGTTGCCGTGGAACCCGGAGGAAGACCGATGACGCCGATCACTATTTTGCTGGTGGATGACCATGCGGTGGTGCGGGCCGGGCTGCGCATGTTGTTGGCCGCCGATCCGGACCTGCAAATCGTGGGTGAAGCCGAGAACGGGGTCGAAGGCGTGCGCCTAGCGTTGGAACTGACGCCTGACGTCGTGTTGATGGATATTTCCATGCCCGATATGAACGGCATCGAGGCGACGCGCAAGATCAAGGTGGGTGCGCCCGGCGTAGCGGTGCTGGCGCTGACCATGCACGAAGATGACCAGTATTTCTTCGAGATGTTGGGGGCGGGCGCGTCCGGGTATATCCCGAAGCGCGCTGCACCCAACGACCTGGTCGCCGCCATCCGCGCGGTGCGGGGCGGCGGAGTCTATCTGTTTCCTTCCGTAGCGCGCGCCCTCGTCAATGATTATCTGGATCGCCCCGAGCGACCGGAAGGGCCGGGGCGCGCCTTCGATGTGCTCACCGACCGGGAGCGCGAGGTGCTGACGCTGATCGCGCAGGGCCTCAGCAACCCCGAAATCGCCGAGCAACTGGTGATCAGCCCGAAGACGGTGAACCGGCACCGCGAGAACATCATGACGAAGCTCGATCTGCACAACCGCGTCGAGTTGGTGCGGTACGCGATCGAGAAGGGCTTGATTGAACTGTAAATAAACAGGTAACAAGTACACAGGTAGACAAGGAAACAAGGCTCCTGCACCCCGCTCTTGTTTCCTTGTCTACCTGTGTACTTATCTACTTGTTTCCCCGTCCCCACCCCCTTGTCTACTTCTCGGCATGGGACTTTCACCCCACGCACAAGATGGGAAAACCAACCGATGGAACGACCGCCCGTTCGGTGTTAAGCTGTATGTAGAAAACACCGCACAAAGCGTGTCCATTCATCGGGAGGTGAACCATGTTAGACTTTTTAGATGTTGTTGGGCTTGTGGTAATGGTCCTGCTCCGTTTCGGCGTGCCGCTGGCCTTGATGGCCGGGGCCGCGTATTTCCTCAAACGGCTGGACGCACGGTGGGAAGCCGAAGCCCGCGCCGCACAATCTGCTGAGGCCGCTGAGCAACCGGCGATCGCCCTCGAAGCGCCCGCTCTTCCCGTTCAGCCTGCCCGCCCGGCGCAACGCCGCGCTCCGGCTCCCGGCCCGTTGCCGACCTTCATCCCGCCGCCCGCCGCCAAATCTATTCCGCTGCAACCGGGCATGATGATGGCCGCTACGGCGCAGCACTGCTGGGACGAGAAGGGCTGCACCGAAGAAGCGATGGCGTCGTGCGCCGTTCCGGCGAACCCCGGCGTGCCGTGCTGGCAAGCCCATCTGGACGCCGAAGGCAAGATCCCCGAACAGTGCGTTGAATGTGACGTTTTTCAGCGCTACCCAACGATGTGACGCTAGAGGATAAACCATGAAAACTCGTGACCAAGTATTTAGAGGAGGAGTGACGGTCGCTGTACTCCTCCTCACCGTATTGATTTTGAGCGTTGCCTTCGTCCCAACCGGCTACGCTGCGCCGTTAGACTCACCGAATCCACAGACCGATCAGCCGCCGGCTTGCCAGAACTGCCACGCAGATGAGTACAAGCTCTGGCAGGAATCCACGCACGCCACCGCCGCCAGCGACCCCGTATTCCAGGCCGCGTTGGAAGTAACGCAAGACCAGGAGCTATGTCTGCAATGCCACACCACCGGGCCGGACACGGCGACGGGTGAGGGCATCTCCTGCGAAGCGTGCCACGGGCCGTATGTCGAAGGCCACCCCGGCGGGGCGACGATGATCCTACCGATGAAGTCTGAGACCTGCCGCACCTGCCATCAGGCGACGTTTGTCGAATGGGAGCAGAGCGCGCACGGACAGAAGAACATCGAGTGCTTCGATTGCCACCTTTCCCACTCACAGGGGTTGCGCACGGGTAGCGAAGAAACCCTTTGCTCGGCCTGTCATGAAGCGCGCCAGATGCAGGCGACCCACGTTACGCACAACATTGACGGCCTGGAATGTTCCGGCTGCCACATGCCGAAGCAGACGACCGAGCCGCACGAACCGATGGGTATGGCGGTGGCGTCCGGCATTCACGATTTTGACGTGAACTCGCAGGCGTGCATGGATTGCCATGCGAAAAACTTAAGCGCGCATACTGCCGGGACGGCCACGGGAGTGACTGCCGCCGGCACGGAACTCGCGATGGCCGTAGAAGTTGCAGCATCGTCGGAACAGGTTCAGGCGCTGGAGCAACGGTTAACCTCAATGCGCAATGTCGCCGTCGCCGGGATGGGTCTGGTGTTTGGCATCGGCGGTTTCATCGGGCTGGTTGCAGGCATCGCGGCCATGGCGTTGCTGCGTCGCCCTCATGACACTACTGAAGAGGAGAAGGAGAACTCATGACCGGCATTTCCAGACGCCAATTTTTGAAACTCGGCGCCGCCGCAACCGGCGCAGCGACGCTGGCCGCGCAGACACAGAAAGCCCAGGCATCCACCGGGGTCGGCGTTGATCCGATGAACGTGCCCTCGATGTTGATTGACATCAGCCGGTGTGTGGGCTGTGGGGCGTGTGAGCGGGCGTGCTGCGAGTCCAACGGGCTTGAGCCGACTGAAGACGAGCTGGGAAAGCTGGGACCGCAGGTGCTGACCGTGCCGGTGCGCCACGACCTGGCAAACGACAAGACCCGCTGGGTCAAGACGCAGTGTATGCACTGCCTGAACCCGGCGTGCGCTTCGGCGTGCCCCGTGTCCGCGCTGCATCAGACAGAAGAAGGCCCGATTGACTATCGGCTCGAGCGCTGCCTGGGCTGCCGTTACTGCATGGTGAGTTGCCCCTTCGGCGTGCCGACGTTCGAGTGGCAAGACGGCCTGACGCCCGAAATCCACAAATGCATGTTCTGCATCGAACGGCAACGCGAGGGCGAGTCGCCTGCGTGCGCGATTTCATGCCCCGCCGGCGCGCTGAAGTTCGGTACGCGCGGCGAACTGCTTGCAGAGGCGCACTCGCGGATCGCAACCAGCCCCGATGTGTACGTAGATCACGTCTACGGCGAACACGAGGCCGGCGGCACGGCGATGCTCTACATCTCCGACACGCCGTTCGAGGAGCTCGGTTTCCGCATGGATGTGCCGACCCGTCCGCTGCCCGCGTACACCTGGGATGTGATGTCGAAGATCCCATACGTGGCGGTGGGGATGGCGGTGGTGCTGGGCGGCGCTTCGATGATCACTCGGAAACGCAACGGCTGGCAGGATCATGAGCCGGATTGGGACAACGACACGTCAAGCGAAGGAGAATCCTGATCATGCTGCAAGATATTATTATGCTGGCCGCGCTGTTCATTTTGCGGGTCATCGTGCCGCTGATGCTGGTCGTCGGCATTGGATACGCCCTGATGCGGCGCTTCAACGGGGTGCAGTTGAAGTTCTCACCCGGCTTTGTGCTGGCGCTTGGCGTGGTTCTGGCCCTGTGGTCTATGGCCGCGATTACGATCATCCTGCGCATGGCGCGTGGGATCGGCGGGGTTACTAACCTGTCAGACGCGACCCCCTTCGGCTTCTGGATCGGGTTTGACGTGATGGCGGGCGCGATGCTGGGCGGCGGTGCATTTGTGCTGGCGGGGTTGGTCTATGTCTTCGGCCTTGAGCACTATCGGCCGATCCTGCGTTCGACGATCCTGACGGCGTTCCTGGGCTATTCGCTGCTCATCGTTGCTTTGCTCATTGACCTGGGCCGGCCGTATAACATCTGGAACACGTTGGTGCACTGGAACGTGCATTCGGTGATGTTCGAACTGGCGATGTGCGTGATGTGCTACACGATCGTATTAGCGGTGGAGTTCAGCCCGGCCCTCTTCGAGCGCTTGCGCTGGCGTAAGGCGTGGAAGATCGTGCATGCCATCACCCTGCCGCTGGTGATCCTGGGTATCGTGCTTTCAACGATGCACCAGTCATCGCTCGGTTCGCTGTGGCTCATCACGCCCGGCAAGCTGCATGATCTTTGGTACACGCCGTGGCTGCCGGTCTTCTTCTGGATTTCGGCGATTACCGTCGGGCTGGGCATGGTGACGGTGGAGTCGAACCTGACGGCGCGGGGCCTGAAGCGTGGATTGCATCAGGACTTGCTCGGACGCCTGGCTAAGGCCAATGCCGTGCTGCTGGCGTTCTATGCGGTCGTCAAGCTGGCGGATGTGGTTGCCCGCGGCAAGGCGCCGTTGCTCTTCACGCCCGATCTTAACGCCATGTTCTTCTGGCTGGAGATTGGCCTCGGCGTGATCGTGCCTGCGATCCTCATGGCGCAGCCAAAGGTGCGAGCGAGCAAGAACGGGCTCTTTGCGGCCGGCGCACTGGTGGTGTTTGGCGGCATCTTGAACCGTTTGAACGTGTCCATGTTCGGTCTCTGGCAGTTCACCGGCCCGGTGTACATGCCTTCGATCATGGAAATCTCGTTCAGCCTGGCGCTGCTCACGATGGGCGCGACGGTCTTCGCCCTGGCAGTGAAGTACCTGCCCGTCTTCCCGAAAGAGGAGCATTCGGTCACGGCTGCATAACAAGACGTAATCACGCGGAGAACGCGGAGGAGAAATAAAAGCCTCCGCGTTCTCCGCGTCTCCGCGTGATGGTATACTTCTGACATGACCCAATTATCTACGATCACCAGCACGGCCAATTCGCGCATCGTGGAGGCGCGTAAGCTGACGCAGCGCAAACACCGCGAGGCGCAGGGGCGCTTCATGGCGGAGGGGCTGCAAATCCTCCACATGGCGTTGGACGCGGGCGCGCGCCCGCGCGAGGTGTTCTACTGCGAAGCGCTGTTCGCCGGGCAGGAAGCGCCGCGGCTGATCGCGCGTTTCCGCGCTGAGGGGGCCGAGCTGACGCCCGTTTCGTCGGAGGTGCTGGCGCGCCTCTCGGACCGCGAGCAGCCGCAGGGCATCGTCGCAACTTTCGCGCTGTTCCAGATACAGTTAGCGGACCTGACGCTCCGCGATCCGGCGCTGCTGCTCGCGGTTGACCGCATCCAGGACCCCGGCAACCTGGGCACGCTGATCCGCACGGCGGACGCGGTGGGCGCGCAAGCCGTGATCCTCATCGAGCCATGCGTGGACCCATTCGACCCCAAGGTGGTGCGCAGCACGATGGGTTCTTTGTTCAACGTACCCATCGTGCGTACATCAGACGTGACGGGGTTGGCGGATTGGTTGCGTGGACGAAACATCCGACTGGTGGGCGCGGACGCGCACCGCGGCGCGTTGTGGGGTGAAGGCGCATGGGGCGGCAATGTGGCGCTGGCGCTGGGCAACGAGGCGCGCGGGCTGTCGGACGATCTCGCGGCGCAAGTCGAGGCATGGGTGCGTCTGCCGATGGTGGGTAGGGCCGAGTCGCTCAACGTGGCCGTGGCGGGTGGGGTGCTGATGTATCTGTGGGCACGGGCGAATTCGGATTCACCACGAAGGAACGAAGGAACGAAGTAACTCTTACTCACCACCAAGACACCAAGAGCACAAAGCAAAGAAGATAAGGAAGAAAATCTTGGTGTTCTTCGCGTCTTGGTGGTGAGTAAGTCAAGTCTTACATTTGCGTGGGTGTGCGGGAGCTACTCGGCGCTCCAATCCTCGACGCGCAGACCGGGTACGCGAGAGAACTCGCGGATATTGGCTGTAACAAGGGTCAGATCGCGCGCGATGCAGGTGGCCGCGATCCATGAGTCGTGTACGCCGATCATCTCGCCACGCTGCGCCAGGTCGCTCCACAAAGCCGCGTGGGTACGCGCCGCCTCCGGGTCAATCTCCAGCGCCGGAAAGCGCGCGAGCACGGCTTCCACGAACGCCAGCCGTCGGGCGCGAATGGCGGGGTCTACCGCACGTTGAACGCCGTGGAGCAATTCACTGGCGGAGATCACGGAAAGAAACGCTTCCTCAGCCTCGCGATCCATCACGCGCGCCGGCACGTCCAGCCGGCCGCGTGCGTAGGCGATAAGAATGCTGGTATCAATCAGGATTGCCACGGGTCTTGCAGTTCCTCCATCGGCAATTGATCTCGCGCGGCTTCGATGTCAGCGGCGAAGTCTACCGCTTCATCCGATGATAGCCCAGGCAGCGAGCGCAGTACCGCTTCGAGTTCGCCCATCGGCAGACCGGCCGCGATGGGACGCAGTTCGGCTACTGGTTTTTTACCCTTGAGCAGGATGAAGCGCTCTCCGCGATACGCGACCCGATTCACGTAATCGGAGAATCCCCGCACCAATTCTGTAACCGATAGAGAAGTTGCGTGCATAGAACTTACCTTAAAATATGACAATCGTATTTTACAGGTTTGTTCTTTGCTGTCAAGTTTCTCTACCAGAAGATCACGGACACCAAAAACGACGAGATAAAAAATCTTGGTGTTCTTGGGGTCTTGGTGGTAATCTTGCCGAAGCACGATGCAAGGGAGAATTCATTGATGGATAAGATTCGTGTGGGGGTGGTGGGGCTTAATTTTGGACGCTATCACGTGCGGACGTTCTCGGTGATGGACGAGTATCGGCTGGTCGCGATCGCCGACCGCACGGCGACGGATCTGGATGATTACGCGGCCCGGCATGGCGCAACGCCGTATCGTGATGCCCTTGAAATGATGGCGCAGGAGGACCTGGATGCGGTCAGCCTGTGCGTGCCGCCCGGCGTGCGTGAGCCGCTCATGCGCTATGCCGCCGAAAACGGCATTGCGATGATCGTCGAGAAGCCGTGGGCCGCGGATGTGGAGCAGGCATTGAAGTTGGCTGAACTCTGCCGCATCTACAATGCGACGGTGATGGTCGCCTTCAGCTTTCGCTTCCTGCCGCCCATCGTGCGCCTGCGCGAGCTACTCGATGGCGAGCTGGGGTCGGGGTGGCTGCTGAACGGTGAATACGTCTTCGGCTGGCGACCGCCAGCGGGGCACTGGCTGTGGGCTGAGGGTGAGGGCAACGGCCTTTTCAACGAGAACTCGTGTCACCTCTTCGACGCGGTCTGCTATCTGCTGGGGCGACCGATCTCACTGTACGCGCAGGCAGGTAATTTCGCCGGCAGCCCATCGGAGGACGCGGCGGCGCTGATCTTGCGCTTCGAGAGCGGGGCGATGGCTGCGCTGACGATTGGCGCGGGCGGCGCGGGCGCGTTTCGTGAATATCCAAGAATTGACATAAAGACAGAGAACGGCGAGGCGCGATTGGTCGGGCGCGACCATATGTGGGAGACGCTCACCTGGGCTACGCGCGCGGATACCGAGCTGCGGACCTTCAGCCGTGCGCCGGTCACAGAACACTACTCGCACTACTCGTTCGCGATGAAGCACTTCGCCGAATGCCTGCGCGAGGGGCGGACGCCGGATGTGAGCATTAGCGAAGGGGTGCGCGCCGTCGAGATGGCGATGGCCGTGTATGAGTCGGCGCGCACGGGCCGCACCTGCGCGCTGACGACGTGATCATCGAACGGAGTGCATCATGGTTCAACTGAATCTGGGCATCGAGGCCGGGGCGCACACGCTGGATGTCGCCGTGGCGCAGGGTGTGCGCGGCGTCCCGATTTCGGCGGAGCGGCTGGCGACGGACGGCCTGGATGCGACGTTAGCGCCGCTCCGCGCGCGGGGGTTGGCGGTGTGTCAGATCGGCGCGTTCGGTTACAACCCGCTCTCGGTTGACCGGGCAGCGCAGGCGCACCAACGGGAGATATTGGAGAAGGCCATTCCGCTGGCGCCGCAAACCGGCTGTCGTTACATTGTGATCTGTGGCGGTAACTACGACCCGTCAGGCTTTGGCCGGGCCGATGCGCGCAACTTCGCCGAGGCCGCGCTGGATGCGGCGGCGCGCGAACTTGCGCCTATCGCGCGATTGGCAGCAAAGCACGGAGTCATCATCACGGTCGAGCCGTATCTGAAAACCGCCGTGGGAACGCCGGAACGCTTCCTGGCGCTGCATGAGAAGGTCGGTTCCGAAGCGTTGCGTTGCAACCTGGACGTGACCAGTTTTTACACCTGGGAAGAGATGTGGGATTCCCGCAAGAGCATCGCGCATACCTGTGAGACGTTGGCCGGTCACTATGGGCTGGTGCATGTCAAGGAACTGGCGTTAGCAGATGGGTTTCATATTCACATCGGGCTGGGGCCGCTGAGCGGAGGCGCGACCGACTGGGCCGATGTGTTGACGCGAGTCGCGCCGCACATGCCTGCCGATAGTTGGCTCATCCTGGAACACGTTGCCACGCCGGAAGAAGCCGCGGAGAGTCTTGCGCTTCTGCGGGCAGCGGCAGAGCGTGCCGGCGTAGTGTTGCGATAAAAAAGAGGCCGGATGCTTCAAAACATCCGGCCTCTGCGCGTCATTTTCTCGTGTTTACCAGACACACCCCTGCGTATAAGCGGCAATGCTGGCCAGGGGCGCCCAATTCGGGGCATCGCCCGAACCCGGGTCCAACTCGAACCGATACCAGGCGACGCCGTTGACTTTGGTGCTTTGCGTGGACTGGTATAGTCTCGTCCCACCGACGAAGGTTCCGACAGTAGCCCCACCGGGCGTGTTAGAGAACTGCGAGTTCGGTCGAGCCTGGAATTGGCAGGTTCCCGGTGGGAAATTCTTTACTTCCGACGGCGCTGTCCCGTAGACCACGTTGACGGACGCCTCGGCGACATTCGGCGTGCCGGGCGAGCCGGCCGTGATCCTGCCCGGCGTTCCCGGCGGGGTATTGACGATCAGCATCACCGACCACGGGCCGGAGCCGCCTGTGCCTGCGCTGGACGATTGGACGATGGTCGCCTGTTCGGCGAGCTTGACGCCGTTGTTGTCGAAGGCGCGCACCACGACATTGCCCTCGAACAACCCGCCGCCCATACCTCTCACCTCAAAGGTGTTGGAGAGGACCGCCCCGGACGTTGGAACTGTAATGGTAACGAAGGGCGCGGGCGCAGGGCTTGGTGACGGGCACGGTTGTGGCGACGGACACGGTTGCGGCGTCGGCCATACACATGGCGGCTGGCAAGGTTGTGTTGTAGGGGTTGGGCATGGGTTGGGACGGTCAGGCGGGCACACCGGCGGTTGGACGGGTGGGTAGATCGGCGGCACAGGGATGACGGAGCCGAGTCCGGGGATCACCAGCCGTTGGCCGGGGAAGATCCACCACGGCGTTCTGATGCCGTTGGCGGCGGCCAGTTGCTGCACCGTCAAGCCGAAACGCGCGGACACGGAGAACATCGTGTCGCCCGGCACCACCGTGTAGATATTACCGTTGACCGGCCCTTGCGCGTGCCAACTTGGTCCTCGGTCGAAGACGCCGCCACCCGTGGGCGGCCAGGGTTGCTGTCCGCCGCCACACCGGTTCGGCACGTTGAGCACCATGCCGGGGAAGATGGCGTTCGGGTTGGGGCCGATGACGCTCTGATTGAGGGCGTACACCTCGTGGGCGGAGGTGCAATGGCGCGCCGCAATGTTGGAGAGCGTATCGCCGCGTTGCACGGTATATGCCTGGAAAGATCCGCTTTGGGCCGCTGCGGGAATCACGCCCAGCGCGAGGATGGTCGCCAGGACGAGCAGCGTCAATGTGATACGTTTCATGTGATGACGTCTCCTTCTCCCACGCCGGCGCCGCGCCGGCAAATGACATAATCAATATATACCATCTTAATACAGAAGACGTCAAGCGTGCGGCAAAAGTTGCGTAAAGCTCACGCGGAGACGCGGTGAACGCGGAGATGCATAAAGATTCTCCGCGTTCTCCGCGTCTCCGCGTGAACCTTAAACGCCGGGTGGCGGCTCATCCGGGGGTGGGAGGTTGAGCGGTTCCGGCTCCGGTGGGCGTTGCGGCGATTCAGTGTCCGTCATCGGCGTAAACCCGGACGCGATATAGACATCTACAGGATCAGAGATCGGGGCGGGGGTGCTTCGACGGTAAAATGCAGCCCGCGTACCGGGTGCGAGCAGGTAGAGGAGGATGCCGATGGGGAGCAACACTCCCAATCCGCCGCAACAAAATGCCATCAGGCCGCCGCTGAAGATGCCAACGATGCCCTGAATTACGGTCACACCGACGGCGATGAGTGCGAGCACCCAGGCCCACCGTTTGAGTTGGAGCAGTCCAATGGCTGCAATAATCTGGATACCGGCCGATAGGAGGCCAAGCAAACCGGCCAGGACGTGATTCCCGCCCGTCGCGATCGCACTGGAGCCGCCGAAGAGCGACCCCGTGAGCCACGTTACGCCGCCAAACCCGAAGACAATGAGGCTCCAGAGGAGCGACAATCCGCCCAGGACGAGATAGATGATGCCAAGCGCTGTAATCCCACAGGGTCGTTGTTTCAAGCTTTACCTCCCAAAATGTAATCGTAACGTTTTATTCATGGCGCTGCAACCGGCGGTGCAGCCAGCCATGCCTCCGCAGACCGGCGTGCGTATTCCATGGATTCGCCGACGATGGGCGTTTCCTTGTAGATGTTTTTCCTCACCAAGTGAACGTCTCTAGGTTTGAGCCGCCGACGAACTCGCGCAGGATCGAGTTGTCGGGGATGGGATCAGTGGGCATCGGCTCGAACCAGCGCAGGAAGGCGAGCAGGCGCTTGGCTTCCACGTAGCCTGGCTGGCCCCGTTCGATTTGCAACAGCAGCGGCTCGGCCATCGGCTTCAGCGCCGACACCTCATAGACCAGCGCCGAATTGAACATCACGTCGGCGTTTTCCTGGTACGGGAAGATATACTCCCGCTCGCCGCGGTGGACGCTTTCCCAACGCATGATCGTTTCGGAGGCCGAATAGCCGCGCGTGCGGGCGTCGCGCACGATGCGCCGCAGCAGCCGATTATCCGTGGTGGGCACGCGGTTGTAGCGATCCAGGTTGAGCTGCGTCAGCGCAGATGTGTAGACCCGATAGAGGCGCTTCGGCGGGATTTGCGGCACCAACCGGGGGTTCAGGCCGTGAATGCCTTCAACCAGCAAGATCTGGTTGGGTTGCAGTTGGGTCGTACGACCTTGCTCGCGTTTGCCGGTATGGAAATTGAACCGGGGCAGCGCGATCTCATCCCCCGCCATCAATGCCAGCAGGTGCTCGTTGAAGAGCGGTAAGTCCAGCGCCTCCAGCACCTCGAAATTGTAGTTGCCCTCAGCGTCGCGCGGTGTGCGGTCGCGATCCACGAAATAGTTGTCCATCTCCAGTGCCACGGGTTGCAAACCGTCCGCCATCAACTGGATCGCCAGCCGCTTTGCGAAGGTCGTTTTGCCGGAGGAGGATGGCCCGGCGATCAGCACTAGGCGCACTTCATCGCTCCGTTCCACGATCTGCCGGGCGATATCCGCGATGCCCTGGCCATGCCGTGCCTCGGCGACGAGGACGATTTCCGTGGTGCGTCCTTCCATGATGGCTTCGTTCAGCGCGCCGACATCCTCGATTTTGAGGAGCCTCAGCGTGTGACCGTATTCGCGGAAGACCTGGATCAGCTTGGGGTAATCTACGACAGGTTCCAGTTGCAGGCTTGTGCGCGGTGGGAAGCGGAGGACGAAGCCGGGCGCGTAATAGTCCAGCGCGAAGTAGGGCAGGTATCCCATCGAGGGCGTCATATAGCCGTGAAAATAGCTTTGATAGCCATGCAACTCGTAGAGCACCATGTAATCTCTGCCGCCGGCGACGGCGTTGCGACGGCGTTGCGCCAGCAGCCGCACCACATCATCCTCGCCGCGCCCGCGGAATAGTTCGACGCTCTCGTCAATGGATACGCGCTTCTTGATGATCGGCGCGTCCTCTGCGACCATCGCACGCATCCGCGCTTCGATGACCATCAGCTCTTCGGCGGTGAAAGACGGCCGGCCATCCACCTCGCAGTAGTAACCGCCGAAAGTCACCGAATGATCAATGTGCAGATGCGCTTCGGGGAACAACTCCTGGACGGCGACCACCAGCAAGAATGCCAGCGACCGCCGATAGATGCGGCTCCCGTCGCGGTCGTCCATGCCCAGCGGCGTGACTTCCACATCGCGATTGATGTGATAGGTGAGCTCGCGCAGTTCGTCGTCAATGAGCGCGGCCACGATGGGCGAGGGCCAGGGCTGATCGGCGCCGGCCGCGCGGATATAGTCTTCCAACGGCGTCCAAATGAGGGCTTCGTAGATCCGCCCGTCCTCAAACGTCACCTGGGCGGTCGTGCGGGCCTTGCCCGGTACGACTTCCGCCGGGGTGCGTACACCGGTGACCGTGTCCGGCGCGTTCAAGCGCTCTTGCATCCGATGATCTCGAAATCGTACGTCATGGAGGTGCTTTCGCCCGGCTGCAAGATCAGGAAATCGCGTTCCCAGTCGCCTTCGATCAGGCGGCGCACGAGGACCATGTCACCGGCCACCTTCTCGAAGACCCAGCCGCGCCGATCGGCTTCGCCCTGCGCCTGCGCAGATACGGCAGAGATGTCACCGACGCCGAGATCAATCAGCGCCGCGCGCTTGTAATGCTTGCGCCAGCCGCCCATCACTTCCATCAGGTAGTCGGCGTTTTCTTTGCCGAACTTCGCCAGGTACTCCTCATAGGTCGCGTCGAGGCCCGAATCGCTGGCCGAGCCGAGCGCGACGGAACCGCCGGCGCCGTCGTCGCGCTCGATGTAGTCGAGCGCGTACCAGTAGGTGCCGGAGTTGTTCTCGAACTCGTCGGTATAACGTTCGCGGCTGCCGAGGAAGAGGGTAATGCAGTCGTGTGCGCGCGGGATGACGATGGGAATCTGGCGCGCGGTGAGTCCGGCCACGGCCTGCCCACATAAGCCGTAGCCCATGACGATGGCGTCGTAGCCGTCGGCGGAAACTTCGTCCACGCGCGCCTGAAGTTTGGCGCGCAAATCGGCGGGGTCGTTGTGCAGCCCGCGCCGAAACAGATCAATATCCACGATATGGGGCGACCGCGCGGCGCTCAGGTAAAGTGGTCGCGCCAGCACTTCGCAGGCCAGACAAAAAAGACGCATGAGGTTACTCCGGTAAAAGATGTCCGAAGAAATTTACCACGAAGAGCCAAAGAACACCAGTGCAGGCTGCTCTGCCGGAAACCTCTTGGTTTGGATCTCTCGTTTGTGCTTTCCGGCGCTTGACAGACGGCGCACGCGCGGCTAGAGTAGGTGGGCGCATCTTTGCACCTATCTACCTGAAGGAGCTTGTCAAATGTCCGAACTGCGCTTTTCGCCGCGCGATTGGGAGCGTGTGGAACAGGACGCCCTCGCGTGGTGGGCGGGCGACCTGGAGCGGCCGCTGGTCTGGTTCACCGGCAGCGATCCGAAAGTCGCCCGGCCTTTTTCCTACATGACCAACTATCCGTTGTGGATGCCCGCAGAGGAGTTGATCGCCCAATATGAGCCGGCATTATTGGCGCAACGCTACTACGGCGACGCATTCCCCTATATCTGGCTGAATTTCGGCCCCGGCATCATGGCCGGCTTCGTGGGCGCGGAAGTACACAGTGTGAGTGAACCTTCGGAGACGGTGTGGTTCACGCCGCCGAATGATACGGCCACGGCCGACGGTTTTTTGACGTATGACCCGGATAACGTCTGGCGGAAGCGTGTGCTGGATGTGGCCGCGGCGCTCGCCGCGCGTTGGCCCGGTCAACTGGTGGTAGGGCAAACCGATCTGGGCGGCAACCTGGACATCATCGCGTCGTTCCGCACCACGCAGGCGCTACTCACAGATTGCATTGATCGGGCCGACGAAATGGACGCCTGGGTGGCCGACGCGACGCAATTGTGGCTGCGCTATTACGACGAGGTTGATGCGGTCATCCGGCCCTCGGGGCGCGGCTCCAGCTCGTGGGCGCCGATCTGGTCGCCGGGCACGACTTACATGCTGCAAAGCGACTTCTCCTACATGATCTCGCCGGCGATGTTCGAGCGGTTTGTGATGCCCGATCTGGTCGCCTGTTGCGACCACCTCGACCACGGCTTTTATCATCTCGACGGCAAGGGCGAAATCCCGCATCTGGATATGCTGCTCTCGATTGACAGGTTGCGCGGCATCCAGTGGATTCCGGGCGACGGCGCGCCCCCGCCGCAAGACTGGCTGCCGCTGCTTGACCGCATTCGGAAGGGCGGCAAGCTGTGCCAGGTGTTCGTGTCGCCGGAAGGCGCGCTGAAGATCGTGAAAAACCTGGGCGGTAAGGGTTTTCTCCTCGTAGTGCAACATGGCGGCGAGCTTGACGACCCCGAGGCCGCAGAGGCGTTCTTGAAGACGATTCACCACGAAGACACGAAGACACGAAGTTTTTAATTATCATTCTTCGTTTCTTCGTTCCTTCGTGGTGGCATATAGGAGGACATGATGCGGATTGGTGTGGGGCTGCAACTGGCTACGGATGAACCGGAGGAGATGGCGCGGGCATACGTGGACGCGGGGTACAACGCGGCGGTCTGTCCGCCTGCGTCGCTGGATGCGCCGGAGCGTATCCGCGCGATCCGCGAGGCGTTTGCCCGCCACGACGTGATGCTGGCGGAGGTCGGCGTGTGGAACAACATGTTGGACCCCGATCCCGTAAAGCGCGCGGCGAACTTGGAGGCAAACGTGCGCGGGCTGGCGCTGGCCGAGGCATATGGCGCGGTGTGTTGTGTCAACATTGCGGGTTCGTTCAACCCCGCCAAGTGGGACGGGCCACACCCCCATGACCTTTCGGATGAGGCGTTCGAACTGACGGTGCAGAACGTGCGCCACATCCTCGACGCGGTGAAGCCCAGGCGGGCATATTACACTATCGAGACGATGCCGTGGGCTATCCCCGACAGCCCGGAGAGCTATCTGCGGCTGATCGAGGCGGTGGATCGGCCGATGTGTGCCGTCCACCTTGACCCTGTGAATATGATCAACTGCCCGGCCCGCTACTATGATACCGGAGCGTTCCTGCGCGAGTGTTTCCGGCTGCTCGGCCCGCGCATCGTGTCGTGCCATGCCAAGGACATCGTGATGCGACCGGAGCTGACGGTTCATCTGGAGGAGGCGCGGCCCGGAACTGGGAATCTGGACTATACGACCTATCTGCGGGAAGTCAGCCGGCTGGCGCGCGACATCCCGGTGATGCTGGAGCATTTGCCGCAGGAAGAATATGCGCCGGCGCGTGAATACGTAGTAGGCGTGGCTGAGCGTGCGGGCCTGTCGTTCGGTCTCTAGTGCCGGATGGAGGGCAGAATACGGAGGAAAGATGAAAGTTTTGGTTATCAGCGCCAGCCCAAATACGGATGGGCTAACGGCAGCGTGCGCGCATGCTGCGGTCGAAGGACTGCATTTGGCGAGTGCTGAGGTTGAGGAGGCGCGTCTCACCGAGTTGGAGGTGGGGGTATGTCAGCAGTGTGATAATGGTTGGGGGACCTGTCTGAACGAGCACGTTTGCCAAGTCGAAGATGGATTCCAGGCGCTGCACGCGCGCGTGCTCGCGGCGGATGGCTATGTGCTGGTGACGCCGGTGTACTGGGGTGAGATGAGCGAATCCGCCAAGGCGTTTACCGACCGCTTGCGTAGGTGCGAAGCCTCGCGCGACGACGAGAGCGGATTGGCCGGTAAGCCCGTACTGGCGGTGGCGGCGGCGGGCGGCAGCGGGGGCGGCATGATCACTTGTCTGGGAAGTATGGAGCGTTGGATGCAGCATGTGCGGGCACGCACCTGGGATTTGATCCCCGTGAACCGATGGAGTCGCGCGTATAAACTCTCGGCTATCCGCGCAGCAGGTGAGGCGATGATTCGGGATACGACTTGACAAGCGGCGATGATGCTGTTATAACGTCCCTCACAACTGAATAACCCAATCACTCTTATCCAGAGAGGCAGAGGGACCGGCCCTGTGAAGCCTCGACAACCTGGGCCTGCCGGCGGATGGGTGTTCCTGCGCAACGATTCAGTGATGAACACGTGCAAGGAGCGCCGGATCGTCTTCCGCAGGGAAGCTCAAGGTGCCAATTCCGGCAGATTTGATCTGGAAGATGAGAGGCCCGTCGCAGCGACCCGCGTCCGACCCTCGTAGTGGGGATTCGGGCCTGCCAGTGCAGGAAGTTGCGGTTCATCGTATCACTCGATGCCCTCTCATCTCATGATGAGGGGGTGTTTTATTGCAAGTCCCTTCACCCTGGAGCCGGCGTGCGGCTTGTGTCACGCAACATCCAACCTGGAGGGTTAGATCATATGTCACCTGAACGTCAATTCGGCTTCACCACACGGCAGTTGCATGCGGGCCAACAGCCCGACCCCGTCACAGGCAGCCGCGCCGTACCGATATATCAGACGACGAGCTATCAGTTTCGCGACACGGAACACGCCGCGAACTTGTTTGCCCTGAAGGAGTTGGGCAACATCTACACCCGCATCATGAACCCGACCACCGACGTACTGGAGCAACGGTTGGCGGACCTGGACGGCGGCGTCGGCGCGGTGGCGGCTGCGAGCGGGCACGCGGCGCAGACGATGGCGATCCTGGCGCTCTGCGAGGCGGGCGACCACATCATCAGCAGTTCGCACCTATATGGCGGCACGTATAACCAGTTCAACTACACCTTCCCCCGCCTGGGCATCGAGGTCACGCTGGTGGACCCGTCCGCCCCAGCCAACTTCGAGAAGGCCGTCCGACCCAACACGAAGATCATCTACGGTGAGACGCTGGGCAACCCCGATATTGCCGTCTTCCCGTTCGAGGAAGTCACCGCGGTCTCGAAGAAGTACAATATTCCGGTGATGATTGACAATACCTTCGCCACGCCCTATCTGTTCCGGCCCTTCGAGTGGGGCGCACACATCGTCACCTATAGCACGACGAAGTTCCTCGCGGGGCACGGCACGACGATTGGCGGGGCCATCGTTGACGGCGGTAACTTCGACTGGACGAGCGGCCGCTTTGCCAACTTCACGACGCCCGACCCCAGCTATCACGGGCTGGTGTACGCGGACCTGGTCGGCATGGGGCTGCCGCCGTTCGCCATCAAGGCGCGCGTGCAGGTGCTGCGTGACATCGGCGCGTGCCAGGCCCCATTCAATAGCTGGCAGACCTTGCAGGGCATCGAAACGCTGAGCCTGCGGATGGATCGCCACGTGAGCAACGCGCGACAGGTGGCCGAGTATCTGGCGGGCCATCCCAGCGTCTCCTGGGTGAAGTATCCGGGGTTGGCGTCGCATCCCGATTACGAGCGGGCACAGCGCTACTTCCCGAAGGGGCCGGGCGCGATCATGGGGTTCGGCATCAAGGGCGGGGTCGCCGCGGGCCGGAAGTTCATCGAAAGCCTGCAACTTTTCAGCCATCTTGCGAACGTCGGCGATGCCAAGAGCCTGGCGATTCACCCCGCCAGCACGACGCACAGCCAGCTCAGCGAGGAAGAGATGGACGGCGCAGGCGTCACCGCCGATTTCGTGCGCCTGAGCATCGGGCTGGAAGATATCGAGGATATTCTCTGGGATCTGGAACAGGCGTTGGCGCAAGCCGCCTGATCCGGCATACGGCCACGAATTGCACGGATGCCGTCATCGTTGATTCGTGTAATTCGTGGCGAAAGGCGCGGAAGACGTGATGAAGGAACAGGGATCGGTTGGCGTGGTGCAGCCACAGAGTTTTACGTTGGCTCAGGATGCGCCGTTCGTGCTGGAAAGCGGGGCGACGCTCAGCCCTGTGACGGTTGCTTACGAAACCTACGGGGAACTTAACAACGATCGTTCAAACGCCGTGTTGATTACGCACGCCCTGAGCGGCGGCGCGCACGCGGCCGGCCTCGACGATCAGGGGCGGCGCGGTTGGTGGGACGATTGCATCGGGCCGGGCAAGGCGTTCGACACGGATCGGTTCTTCGTGATCTGCTCCAATGTGCTGGGCGGCTGCTATGGTTCGAGCGGGCCGGGCAACGTTGACCCGGCAACGGGGCAGCCCTACGCCTTGCATTTCCCCGTGGTCACCATCGGCGACATGGTGCGCGCGCAGATGGCGTTGATGGACCACCTGGGCATCGAGCGGTTGCTGTGCGCGGCGGGCGGGTCTATGGGGGGGATGCAGGTGTTGGAGTGGGCCGCCCGACACCCCGAGCGCCTGGCCGCCGCGATTCCGCTGGCAACGACGGCGCGCTCCAGCCCGATGTTGATTGCGTTCAGCGAGGTAGCGCGTCAGGCGATTTACGCTGACCCTAACTGGCAGAACGGCGACTACTACGCCAACGGACATCGGCCGGATGCCGGGCTGGCGGTGGCGCGTATGGTGGGGCACATCACCTACCTCAGCGAGCAGTCCATGCATCAGAAGTTTGGCCGGCGGCTGCAAAACAAGGAACGGTTCGGTTACGAGTTCAACACCGAGTTTCAGATCGAAAGCTATCTGCGCTATCAGGGCGCGAGTTTCACCCAGCGCTTCGACGCGAACTCGTTCCTCTACGTCACCAAAGCGATGGATTACTTCGATCTGGGCACGCCCGATGGGCTGACGGCGGCGTTCAAGTATTCGGCCGCGCTCAAGTTCCTGGTGGTCAGCTTCACCAGTGACTGGCTCTACCCGTCGTATCACAGCAAGGAGCTGGTGAGCGCCCTGACTGCTGCCGGTGCGGACGTGACGTATCTTGATATTCTGAGCGCCTGGGGGCACGACGCGTTCCTGCTGGAAGTGGAAACGATGACGGGCCTGATCTCGAGTTTCATGGATCGCGTGGCGCGCGAAGAGGGCGTCCTTACGTCATGAGGGGGCGTTCGGCGCAGTTTGGTTTATCTATCCACCGGAGCGGCTTATGCCTATCGGCGACTTGAGGCCGGATTTACGGATTATTGCGGGTTTCATCCCATCGGGAAGCCGCGTGCTGGATCTGGGTTGCGGCGATGGCGAGTTGTTGCATTACCTGGTGGACGAGAAGCAGGTTTCCGGCCGGGGGATCGAGCTCAGTGAGGCGGGCGTGTTGGCCTGCGTGCGGCGGGGTCTCAGCGTGCGGCAAGGCGATCTGGCCGAGGGGCTGGCGGATTATCCCGCGGCCAGCTTCGACTTCGCCGTGTTGAGCCAGACCCTGCCCTTCTTGGACGATCCGGGCATGATCTTGAGTGAGATGCTGCGCGTGGCGGAGCGCGTCGTGGTAAGCTTTCCGAACTGGGGCTACTGGCGACATCGCCTGGAATTGCTCTACTCGGGGCGGATTCCTCAGCCGCGCGATTTGCAGCAGGCGTGGTATGATACGCCGCGTTGGCAGGCGTTCACCATCACCGATTTTGCGGGTTTCTGCCGGCGGGCGAATATCAGCATTACACAACAGGCCTATCTCTCCGGCCAACGCCAGGCGCGCATCTTTAAATTCACCAACCTGATGTCTACCACCGGCGTTTTCGTCCTCGAACGCGGGCAAAAGGCTCCTTCTTCCTCGTAGGCTATTGACACCAGCTTTGTACCGTAGTAGTATAGTATTGAAGACAGGCATTTGGTACGGATCGTCCTGCACTTGCTTCGCCGGTCGCCTGCGCCGTGTGAGGCGCGTTGTTCAATCCACTGCTGCCAGCCTGCGGATGCTCCCCTGTTGTCGGGAGCGTGAAGGAGGCCCATCATGAGCCCATTTGCTACGACGACCCTACCCTGGCCGAATGCGACTGCACAATGTTGTTTGTGGCAAGTCCACAAGAAATTCGAAGGAGAGCGCACCCTGGAGTTGGGCGCGCCGTATCGCTGCGACACCGGCTCGACGAACCGCGGCTCCGTATCTATAAAGATCAAGCTGGGAAGCGAGGGCCGGCCCTGCGACCAGGACCCTGAGTTGATCCCCGACGGCAGCACGCTTGAAGCGCGCGGTTCTGTCGTCCATCGCGGTGACGGCCTCGCTGATTTCACCGGCCGCTTCTTGATTCGCAATCCTGCGGGGCGCATCATGTTCCGCGGGGCCATCGAACTGTTCGACCGGATCGGCACGCACCACCCGCCTTTCGGTCAAGAAGCCTGCAACCCGGAAAGTCACGTCGAGGGCTGGTTGGTGGGCGCGGGCGATGCGCGCGTCTATCCGAATCACATGATCCGCGCGATGTTCGTAGCGCGCGGCGAGATGCCCAAGACCGGCGGGCCGTATGCGCTGATGGGCGGCTTTAATGGTGTCCTGATGAAGTGCCCGTAAAGGTAGCGCGATATGAGGGCCAGGCGCGCCCGGCCCTCATATGAACTTGAGATCATGAGTGCGCCGGCGTATCGGGCTGGCGCACGACGCGTTTATTGCTCAGGCTGCGATGCGCTCGCAGGGTTCTCCAGGAGTGTAGCCTTCGCGGCCTCGGCACCCTGATCGCCATCTGAAGCAACCGGAATCGTGGCGCTTGATGCGCTGGATTGGAACGATACATCGTCCACAAGCAGGTTGCTATTCAGCGAGCCGTCAGTAGTGACGCGAATGCGCAGCAAGATGGACTGACCGGCGTAGGAATTCAGATTGACGCTACGGTTGACCCAGCCGCCCGTGACTTGTGAGCCGCACAGTTCATACTGGCTCACAATTGACCCGTTGACGAGTACATAGGCGTTGTCGTAACCGCAGGCATCTTCCGAGGCGATCCAGTGATAGTAGCGCAAGTAAGGGCGCGTTGCCGGCACCGTTACCCGTTGCTCGATATAGGAGGTTTCGTCGTTTTCACCGCCCAACCAGGCGGCCCAGGAGCCGCTGTGCGCGGTGATCGAGGTGGGGAAAGTCTGTGTAATGACGTCCCAGCCGTGTGATGAGTATTCCGTCCACCCCGTGGTCCCCTGTTCGAAGTCGCCATTCACGAAGTCGCCGGCCGCAATGTTGACGGTTGCCGATTGTGTGTTGCTCCAACCGCTGTTCCCTGCACCGCCAAGAGCCTGGACGCGATAAAAGTAGATGCCGTTTGGCTTACCGTTGGCCATCCACGATGTGTTTGCGCCATTGTAAGCCGTGGCGGGACTTGAGAATCCGGAATTGTCATCTTCCTGCAAGAGATACGACATGGCCCCGCTTACGGCGCTCCACGTGACATTGTAGTTCCCGTCCCCATCCCCATTGCTAATGGCGCTGAGTACGGGCGCTGCCAGGCTCGTCGCGGCGCCCTTCGACGCCAGCGGTAAGTAGGTCTTTTTCGTAACGCCAGTTGGGACTGCCGCTACCGCCGCGCCTGCATTCACAATGCCGCTGCCGCAAAGCGAGGTGTTGCACGTGCTGCCGCCAGGGAAGTTAGTGACAGTGCTCTGTACGAGGTTGAGAATCTGCGTGGGTGTCAGTGTCGGATTGCGCGAAAGCATCAAGGATACTACGCCGGCTATGTGTGGGGCGGCCATGCTGGTCCCCTGATAGTAGGCGTAAGTATCTGCACCCGGGCCTTGCGTTCCCGTGTTTAGCGTGGAGAGGACCCCGTTGCTGTCGCCGGGGTATGCCACTTCGCCGCCCGGCGCACTGATCTCCACAATTGCTCCGTAGTTGCTATAGAAGGCGCGTGAGCCATTCCGATTGGTAGCAGCGACCGTAATGACCCCCGTGCAGTTTCCCGGTTGGAATCCACTGGCGTTGGTATTGCTGTTGCCGGCACTGACGACGACGGTTGAACCGGCGGAGACGATCGCGTTGACGGCGTTCTGGTAGGTTATACTGCAAGCGCCATTGCCGCCCAGACTGAGATTCAGCACCTTGGCGACGTTGCTATTGTTGGGCACACTTGGAACCGACAAGCCGGCCGCCCACCGCATACCATCTGTGATGTCCGAAGTTGTGCCACCGCACTTGCCCAACACGCGCACAGGCAAGATCTTCGATTGCCAATTGACGCCCGCCACACCCACACCGTTGTTGCTGGCGGCGCCGATCGTACCGGCTGTGTGGGTGCCATGCCAGGAGCTGTTGAATGCAGACGAACCGGCATAGCATTCATTCGCCACAACCCAGTCGCCTGGATCGCTGGGATTACTGTCGCGGCCGTCCCCGTCATTGGAGATCGCAACTTCACTGATGAAATCATATCCTGGAACCGTGCGACCGCTCAGATCAGCATGGTTGGTGATGCCGGTATCAACCACCGCCACCACGATACTCGATGATCCGGTGGTGATATCCCAGGCCGCCGGGGCATTGATCCCGTAGTGTCCACTGCCCGGCGCGAAGTAGTGCCACTGGTCGCCATATCTCGGATCATTCGGCGTGAGCATGTGCGTCATGATGGCGTCCGGTTCGGCGTACGCCACTTCAGGGAGTGTGCTCAGACGTTCGGCGATCGCCTGGACCTCTATCAGTGGCAAGCTCGATGGGAGGCCCAGTACCTGCGCATCCCCCGACATCTCTCGCACATACGTGAGCGAAACACCCGCCGCCTCGCTCAAGCGCTGCATCTCATCTGCGCTTGCCGGATGCATCACATCTCCGACTGTGGGTGGCGTCTTGTACTTCAGGATGATCTGATCGGTCGGCAAGCCAATCTGCGTTGCATCCTGATCGGTTGGCCCGCTTGACGTCACCGGAGTTGATTCCTGGGGTGAAGTGAATGCGAATGACGTTCCCGATGGCAAAAATAAGCTGGGCAAAAGTAGAAGTATTCCCAACAACAAAACAGATCTCCGAGGGTTCATCGGTGCATCTCTCCTTCCGTGAGCGTGCTGGCTGGTTATACCACAGATTGTCCGCAAGCCGCGGCATGGACCGGTCCGCGCGAACCGGATTTGCGGCCCTGATGCTGAGCTTTGCTTACCCGACAGTGTAAGGCAGAAATTGGCAGAATGCAATGGGCTGTTGCGGAAAACTCATGGTCTCAGGTCAGTCAGGTTTGGTTAGTTGGTGTTTTTCCGACCTTCAGCGCGAACATCAGGCCAAAACCCGCGAAACGGAGCACGCTTGCCAGGATGAGGGCCGGGACAATCCCAACCGATGATGAAAGCGCGGTGCCGACCAACGGCGCGAGGAACGCCGCGAGAAACACGCTGGATTGAAACATCCCGATGTAGGATGCCTGCTGATCTCCGGGGCAGGCATCGAGCAGGATGTCGAAGAAGACCAGGTCCACACCCGCGCTGCACAGCCCGGCCAGCGCCGCCCAGATCACCAGCACATGCACCTGTTGGGTCATCGCGGTCAGAAACGGGTAAAGCGAGACGCCCAGGGTGGTCACCAGCAGCACCCAGCGTTCACCACGCCGGCGCGACATGCGGCTCCACACGTAATAACCAATCATCATAGACATGGTCTGGGTGCTGTTGATCAACCCGATGGCGGGATCCGTAGCCTGGATGTTCTTAACCCAGTAAATCGGGAAGAGTGGGCTGGCCATCATCATGCCCCAGCGGAACACGAAGGAACTTGTCGCAAAGCGCATGAAGGCGCGGTTGGTGCGCAGCGTGTGTCCGTGGTGGCGAAACGTCTCGATGAGGTTTTGCGCGGGCGGGGGCGCGGCGACCGGCGGCAGTTTGAGCGTGCTTGACATAATGACGCTGATCAGCGCGCCGATGCCGGAGGCGATGAAGACCAACTGGTAATTCAACGGGAAGTTGAAGATCGGGAGGATCTGGCCGATGATGAGGACGGTGAGCGAATTGGTGAGGCCCAGCACAGACCAGCGATGACTCATCAGATTGAGGCGGCCGCCCGGCCCTGCAATGGCCCCCATCACCACGGTGAACGCCACGGAGACCAGCGTTTGGGGCAGGGTTGCGAAGGCCCAGATGATGATGATGGCGGTGGGGGCCGTCTGGTTGGGGACGAAGAACGGCACCAGCCCGGTAAGTACGTAGCAGATCAGCACGGCGAAGCGTGAGCGGGCGAACCACGGCACGATGTTCGGACGGCGTGACAGGAACTCGCCGATCAGGATCGAAAGCAACATGCCGGTGAGCGCGGGCATGGCGGTGAGCAGGCCAACCTGGAAGTTGGACGCGCCCAGGCGCACCAGGAAGACCGAAAGAAAGCTGCCAACCCCTGCCGTGATGCCGACGCCGATGGCGTCAATCACCACGTTGCGGTGGTTGATTTCTTGTTGTGACACCGGGTGAAACAGGATATGCGGAAGACTCGCGCCCGGAGGGCGGCCACCGGTTGCTTGGGCTGTGGCCCCGTTGAGGTGCAGCACCATTGCCGCGCGGGACAAAACATCCAGATTAAGACGTCTCATAACGCAAAGAGCTTGTTCGCAAACAAGAAGACTGAGTGTCTTCCGAATATTCGTAGTTTAGCCCCTTGTGGGCGTCGCGGACGGGCACGAGGCCATAAGCTACAGAATTCTCGGATAGATTCGACTGAATCATGCCTCGATAGGTATGTTGGTAGTGTAGCAGATTAAGGGCGAAATGGTGGAATCTTAACAGTTTTGGGAATCCTTAGGGCAAGAAGGCTGCGAAAACCTGGTTCCCCAGCAATCGGCCCCGCTCCGTGAGCCGGATGCGATCGGGCAGGCATTCGAGCAATCCGTCCGCGACCAGTTCCGCAATGGTCTCACCGAAAGCCTCGGCAAGGCTCACGCCAAAGCGCGAGTTGAAGCGGGCTTCGGTTACGCCTTCCTGCACCAATCGCAAGCCCACCATCATCGTTTCACCCATCGCCAGCCGGGGTGCAATGGTCTCTTCCCCTGAGCTTGCGCTTTGCCCCGCCTGAATCCGCTTGATGTATGCGGGGACGGGCCGCACGTTCCACCAGCGCCGCCCCGCGCCCGATTCAAGGGGGTCCAGGTCGAAGCTGTGTGCGCCTGCGCCGAACCCCAGATACGGCTCGTTGCGCCAGTAAACGAGGTTGTGCCGGCACTCGCGCCCCGGCCGGCTCCAGTTTGAGATTTCATACTGCGATAGGCCATGCGCTGCCAGAGTTTCCATCGCTTGCAGATAGAGGTCTGCCGCCAGATCATCATCCGGCTCGGTCACGACGCCGCGGCGCACCCAATCGGCAAGAGGCGTGCCTTCCTCGACGATCAGGCTGTAGAGCGAGAGATGTTCCGGGGCCAGCGCGAGGGCGTGCGTCAGGGTACGCGTCCATGTGGCGGGTTGCTGCCCCGGCAGGCCGAACATGAAGTCGAGGTTGATGTCATCAAAGCCCGCCGCACGCGCCGCCTCGAACGAGCGTGCCGCCTCATCGGCGCTATGTATCCGACCCAACCACCGCAACTCCGCATCGTCGAAGCTTTGCACGCCCATGCTGAGCCGGTTGACGCCCAGCGCGCGCAGCGCCGTGAAGCGCGCCCGATCCACGGTTCCGGGGTTGGCTTCGCTGGTGATCTCCGCGCCGGGCAAAATATCAAACGCGTCCCGGCAGGCTGTCAGCAGCTTGCCCAACAACTCCGGCGCGAGCACGGTCGGCGTGCCGCCGCCGATGAAGATTGTGCGGACACGTGGCCGGCCAAGCGCCGCGCCGCTGTGGCGAATTTCGGCGCAGAGCGCAGCCACGTAGGCGTCGAATTGCGCTTCCAGCCCGTCGTAGGTGTTGAAGTCACAGTAGTGACAGCGGACGGCGCAAAACGGCACGTGCAGGTATATCCCGTAGGGATATAGCCCATAGGGATATTGCCGCGTCACGTTTTGTTCTCGAAGCGGAACCCGTGGCCGCGCATGGTGACGAGATATTGATGATCCGGGTCGGTCTCAGCGAGGCGTTCGCGCAGCCGGCGCACCAGCGCGTCAATGGATTGCTCCGATACGCCGCTTTCCGCGGCGTCGGCCCACACGGCGCGCACAATTTCGTCGCGACCGACCACGCCCGGGCTGCCGACGACGACCTCGAGCAAGCGATATTGCTGGACGGACAACGGCGGCTCCAGTATTCGCCCGTTGACATACACTTGTCGGGCCGCCGGGTCGAGCCGCAGCCCCAACTCTTTGTTCTCATCGAAGGCCAACGGAGCGGTTGCGCCGGCATCTACGAAAGCGAGCTTGTAGCGCAGGGCGATCTGCACTTCGTCGCCGTCGTGCAGCGTCTCGGCTTCCGAGACCTCGCGGCCGTTCAGATGAGTGCCGTTTTTGCTGCCGAGGTCTTCCACTTCATAATGGTCGTTGCGCCAGATGATGCGTGCGTGATAGCGCGAGACTTGGCGGTCATCCAGCACGATTTCGCAGTCGGAATTGCGCCCAATCGTAATCGTCCGGCGCTCCAGCGGCCAGATCATTCCGGGCTCGCCGCCTCTTTGAAGCACCAGCATCTCGGACTCGCGCTGATCGGGTAGATAAGCCATAGTCACAGTTTGCACTCCGATGTGTTTGGCGGTAGAGCGATGGTTGCTGCGGATGCGCCGATCTTCTTGACAGGCCTTGCGGCCTGGGTCATAATCACATTGTCGGATGAATGCCCATTCTCCAGTAATCCGCATGTCAGGTACAGGATGTCTCAAGCTCTGCTCATAGGTATGGTACTGCGTGAACGGTACGAAATTATTGATCTGGTCGGACAAGGCGGCATGGGCGCCGTCTATAAGGCGGAGGATTTGCGACTGCGTGGCCGCATCTGCGCCGTTAAAGAAGTTCTTCCCGAACTGATCAGCGCGTTCGGCGCCGGTGACCAGGCGCACGAACAGTTTTATCGCGAAGCCAGCACCCTCGCCCGCCTCGATCACCCCAACCTTCCCAAGGTCTCGGACTTTTTCGATCAGGATGGCCGCGAGTATCTGGTCATGGATTTCGTCCCCGGCGATGACTTGCGGCAGTTGGTCGAAGCCGCCAGGCGACGGGACGCATTCCTCGACGAGCAGACCGTGCTGGGTTGGGCGGCGCAACTGTCCGATGCCCTGAACTATTTGCATACGCAAGACCCTCCCGTCTTGCATCGAGACATCAAGCCGGCCAACATTAAGCTGACGCCGCGCGGCACGGTGAAGCTGGTTGACTTCGGGCTGGTCAAGCTGTTGCAGCCCGATGAAAGCCGCACGGTGACTGTGGTACAGGGCCGCGGCACGGTGGCCTATACGCCGCTGGAACAATACGGCAGCGATACTGGTCATACGGACGGGCGCTCCGATGTGTTTTCACTGGGCGCGACGCTCTATCATTTACTGACCGGGCAGCCGCCCGCCGACGCCAAACAACGGTTTCTCAAGCCGGGCAGCCTCATCCCGCCGCGTGATATTAATCCCCGTATCTCGCCGGCGACTGAGAAGGCCCTGTTGGCGGCGATGGCGCAACACCCCGATGACCGACCTCAATCGGCGCTGGAGTTTCGTGACCTGTTGTCCAGTGCATCTTCTCAGCCTGCCGCATCATCTCAACTCCCCCCCATGACGTTTGCCCTGCCAGCATGGGCCGGGTTCATGAAACCCCATCGCCGTTTGGTCGCGACGTTCGCCCTCCTCACCGTCCTTGCAATCGCGATCACTATCTGGTCGCCTGTGCTGCCGCGCTGAGTTGCCGTCGAGCCTCTGGCTATACGTCTGTGGCGGTATCCTGCCGGTGCTCAGGCTTTCGCGCCGTCCAAATCAGGGTCAATAGCCCGCTTAGAAGGCTGACGGTTCCGGCCGCCCAGGCATGACCGGCCGATTGCATTTGTGTTGCGCCGGGCAGAAAACCGGTCGCGTAGAGCAAATAGGCAACCCAGCCTGCGACGCCTGCCCATAGCGCAGCAGCCATCGGTTGACCCAGCGCGGCGGTCAATGAGGGCGCCGTGACGCCGTCGGTTTGCTCTTTACGCAGCATCAACAGGAACGCGAGGCCCGCCGCGCCTGCCGTGCCCAACATAGCAAAGAAGAATGCCGGGAAGGCGACGCGCGGTTGGGGCGACGGCGGCTCTACCGGCGGCGGCACGGGGGTCGGGCTGGGCGGCAGCGGCGTCATCGTCACCGTTGGCGTCGGTTGCGGCGTCTCGGTCGCGGTGGTTGTCGGTTGCGGCGTGGGCGTGGGAACGACCGTCGCAATGCTGCCCGGCGAGTCACCGCCCACTTTCAACTGGATGCGGGTAGAATTCTTGGCCTCGCCGGCTTGCGCAGTGATCCACAACTCGCCGGGCCGGTCGAGCGCGACCGTTGTGTGCGCCTTCCCCCCGATGGTGGTCTCGACCTGGGGCGCGAGCGCCAGTCCTTCCTTCGGGTAGACCAACTGGAACTCAACGGGCGTGCCGTCCGGCACGGGATGACCCTTGCGGTCGAGGATGATGCCGGACTCCAGGTCAATGTAACTACCCACCTGAATGCTGCCGCTGATGACCTCCGCCGGGCCAATGGGGTTCAGGGTGATAACCTGGCCGGGATCCGGTTCCAACTGGCGGATCAGGTCGTAATTGATGCCCGGCACGCTGACCGGCGGCGCGCCGACTGGCGTGAACTCTCGGAAGAGGGCGCGCACTGCCATCTCCAGGAACGGAGAACTGGCCCCGTACACACCAAAATAGGCCGTCAATTTGCTGATCTCTGTGGTGTCCAAATAGTAGGGCGCGCGGAAGGCCAGCACAATGAGTCGCTTGTCGCGTAGGCTGTCGGATCGCTCCGAGAGAAACGTGCGCAACGCGGCCGATTCGGGATAGTCCACCACGTTATAGTCGAGTTGTCCGAAAACCAACCAGCGCGCCTCGGTGATGGCGCGCTCGACCTCATTTTCGCTTCCCAGCGGTGAGGTCAGCATTCGGTTCAAGTCTGCATAGGTCAGGCTCTGGATGTTCGCCGGGTTGACCAGCCCGGTGGCCTCGGGGCCGTAAAGGCGCAGAATGATCTCTTGCAGCGCATCTGCGGCAATGATGGGCCGGGGAGCGCATTCGGGGCACTCGGTCACCTCGCGAGTGTCCGTGAAGATCACGATTTTCTCATCGGCCAGCGGTGCAGTGGGCATCCGGTCGGCCAACTCTTGCGGGCCTGGATCAATCAGCGTCAGCCCTGCGCGCGAGACGGCCATCGTCACGGCGCTGCCTTGCCCAACGCGATTCGCCAGCCCTGCCGGGTTTCGTTCGTAGGCTGAATTCTCCCATGAACCGCCATAGCTGCCCAGCTTCATGCGCAAGATGCGTTCGACAGCCGCATCAACGCGCGCCCGGAAGTCGGGGTCTTTTCCGTATTTATCCTGGAAGAAGAGGATCGTCTCGCGGATGGCCTGGTATTGCGCTTTCCAATCGTCGGTCAGAGCAAACCGCGACAGATAGAGCATGTCGTTGCCGGCCAGAAACGCGTCCTGTGCGACCTGACGATGCGGGAATTTTAACAACGCGGGGTCATAGTAGCGGCGTAGGGCTGGCACGCCTAACGCGTCGCTGATGAGCACCCCACCTGCTTCATGCCACGCGGCGAACTCGTCTAATCCCATGAGGTCTTGCAACTGAGGCGCAAGGCTGATGGGCGGCGTCAATTGGCGAATGTTGCCCTGGAACCCGCGGTAACGGATGTGCGAGGTCATGAGCGCGGCGGTCGTACCGGGTGCAAGCGGGTTGCCGCCTGCGGTGACCGCGGCAAACGGGGCCAGCTCGATCTGACGCAGTTGATCCACCGATTTCTGGATGGTCGCGACCTCATCTTCCGGTCGCCGGTCGCTGCCGCCCTGGCCTGGGAAGTGTTTGGCTGCCGTGAGGACGCTGCCGTCGCTGCCGGTCTGTACGCCGCGGATGTAGGCTTGCCCCATGCTGCCCACCCAGAACGGATCACCCCCGAAGGCGCTGACGCCCAGGTCGCCGCGATTGCCCGGACGGGGTACGTCCAGCACGTCGAGGGTCGGCCCCAGAATCAGGTTAACCCCGACGTCGCGCAGTTCTGCACCCATCAGCTCGCCGGTCTTGTTCGCGAGTTCCGGCGTCCAGGTTGCGCCGAGCGCCATGCCCGTCGCGTAAGGGGAGAACCCCCCCGCCCCTGAGAAGAGTCCCGTGTCATCGCCCGTCCAGTCAATGCCGATGAGGAGGGGGGTGCGCACCCCTGTGTCAACTGTCGGCGTGATGACGGGTGACGCGGTGGCGGCGACTGTTGGCGTCACGGTCGCTGTAGTTGTCAGCGGGATGGTCGCCGTGATCGGGCGCGGCGCGCTCATGGCGAAAGCCTGGAGCGCGTTCGTCAGCCGGACGATTTGCTCGGGAGTCGTCAATTCATTGGCGCTGGCCCGCCCGGAAGCCTGTGGCGCGGTGACATCAATCGGAATGCTGCGGAAATTGTCGTTGGCGGGCAGCAAGACCACACCGCCGACGCGATAATCACGCACCAGCGTGGTGATATCGGAGTCTTCGGAGATGTCCGCGCCCTGAAAAGTGACGAGGAACAACTGACCGACTTTATCTGCAACTGTCATCTCTGCCATGAACGGCGCGACGTCAATCGGAGGGACCTGAGTGGCCGTAGTCTGCACCGCTTTCTCGCCCGGCGCAGTTTGCTGGCGCGGCGGAACGAAGTGCGTCTTCGAGACCGCTTGCGGAGAATCATTGGAGGCGGGTCGCGCCATGGCCGGCGCCGCCGAACCCAGCAAGAGGTTCGCCAGCCATACGAACACCCAGAAGATCGTTACGATGCGTCTCATGCTTGGGTAACATTGTAACGCCGGGTAGCGGATGCGTCAACCAGTCCGATGGGAGGATGGGAGACGTTATGCTGATCGTAAAGGAGCGATTGCGGATTCAGTCGGCGGGGATCAGGAATCTTAAGCCACAGAGGCGGGATAGATCAGACGATCTATCCCGCCCCGCCTTAAGCCGAAGGCAGATTAGTTGCTCGGCGGCAGGAGCACGGTGTCAATCACGTGGATCACGCCGTTGGAGGCGACGACGTCCGCCGTGGTGACCTGGGCGTCATTGATGAAGACCTTGCCGTCTTCGACCTTGATGGTCACGGGCAGGCCGCCCGCGGTTTCGGCGGAGGTCAGCTTGACGACGTCGGCGGCCATGACCTTGCCG
>JBBQRS010000045.1:0-36270 GCA_038214535.1 Anaerolineae bacterium | reverse complement strand
CTATAGCCACACGCCATGCACTTACGACAGCCCTCGGTGGGGATGAAGGCAGCCTGGCCGCAGTCGGGGCAGAGGTCGCCGATGATGCGGTCGGTGATGGGCAGGGGGAGCTGGTCGGCGGAGACGCCATGCGGCTCATCGTCCTGGTCGGTCGGGGCCGCGGGGCCGCTGAGATGCTCTTGCAGCACCTGGGCCACTGCGTCGGGCAGGCTGCGCACCCGGTTGGCGCCGAAGCCCAGCGACCGGCCGCCGCCGATGCCCGCCATCTGGTCAATGATCAGCCCCAGCCGCTCAGCCGGGCGGAGCGGGCTGGGCAGGCGCAACGCCAGCGAGATCAGCCGCCCCAGCGCCTCGGACACCGCGGCGACGTCGCTACCGGCCTTGCCCACGTTCATGAACACCTCGAACGGTTGATTGCCGCCGTTGACATTCACCGTAATGTAGGCCGTGCCCAGGGGGGTCTCCTTGCGATAGGTGACGCCGGATACCACGCCGGGCCGCGGGCGCTTCGCCATCGGCAGGGCGTATTCCGGCAGGGCAGGCTCCGGGATGAGCGCAGGTTGCGCGTCAGTCGTCGCCGGCTTGCCCTTGCTATCGGCGGTCGCCTTCGTCTCCAGCACCACTTCCTGCCGGCTGCCCGTCACGTAAACCGTCAACCCCTTGCAGCCGAGTTGCCACGCCAGCACGTAGGCTTTCTTCACGTCGTCCACTGTGGCGTGTTCGGGAAAATTACAGGTTTTGGAAATCGAGTTGTCAACGAATGCCTGGATCGCGGCCTGCATCCGCACGTGCTCTTCGGCGGTGATATCTTGCGAGACGACGAAGACGCGGCGCAGCGCTTCGGGTACCTGCGGCACATCCTGGCACGAACCGGTCAGGCTGACGATCTCGCCGATGGATTTGCGGGCGGCTTCGTCCAGACCCTCCGCGGCCAGCGCGGTCTCGAAGAGCGGGCTGGTGTAGGTCAGCTTGAGGTCGCGGTCGCCGTCTTTGACGGTGCGGGTGTAGGCCAGCGCGAACACCGGCTCGCAGCCGTAGCCCTCGCAGCCGGCCACGGTGCCGATCGTGCCGGTGGGGGCCACGGTGGTCTGCGCGGCGTTGCGGATGCCGTGCTCCTTGATGCCCTCGACGATCTCGCCCCAGTCCAGCGCCGGGCGCTCCCAGTCGTGCTTGTAGGGCGCGAGCGGCGTGGGCGGCGTCCACTTGAGGTCCGCGGGGTCGTAGATGCTGCCGGTGATGGCGAGGAACGGGCCGCGTTCCTCGGCCAGCGCGACGCTGGTGCGCATCGCGTGGAAGCGGACGAACTCCATCACCTGGGCGGCGAACTCTTGCCCCTCCGGCGAGCCGTAGCGCACGCCGAGGCGGTACATCAGGTCGCCCAGGCCCATGATGCCCAGGCCGATGCGCCGGTTGCGCAGCGCGGCCTCGCGCAGTTGCGGCACCGCAGGGACATATTTGTTGGCGTCCACGACGTTGTCGAGGAAGCGGGTGCTGACCACCGTGCTCTCTGCGAGCTTCGCCCAGTCCACCTTGCCGTCGGCGGTGACGTGCTGCGCCAGGTTGATCGAGCCGAGGCAGCAGTTCTCGTAAGGCCCAAGCCACTGCTCGCCGCAGTTGTGGGCGATCAGCCCGTTCGCGACCAGGCTGTGCGTGACCGGCTCCGTCAGATCGTAGACATCGGTCACACCGGCGTCTGTCACGGATGCCACACCGTCGGTGTATGTTTCGCGGTATGGACCCCGGCGCTGCTGCGCAACGAACGCGTCCAGTGTTGCCTGCTTCCTCGCGTCGGCGAAGCCGACCAGGGCCGCAAAACGGTCACGATTGGCCTTGCCGATCACCAGCTCGAACTGCGGCGCGGTTGCATACAGCTTGCTGCCGCCGCGGCCATCGGGCATGGGGCGATTTTGCGCCGGGCGGCGGTTGTAGATGCGCGACACGATCCCCAGGTTGGCGAGCAGGAGTTGCACATCGCCCACCAATTGCCGGGATGAACTGGCGAGTCGCACGGTGCAATCCTGCTTAGCTGCGTTGTGCTGCACGGAGCCATCGGCGCTGAAAAGCCCCTGCAAGAAGCCAATAACGGCAGGGCGTGGGGCGCGCCAGATGCTCGCGGGGACGGCTTTCTGCGGCGCGGGAACCGCCTGCACGCCGAGGGAGGCGAAGAACTCGTAGGGCAGCCGGCCATAGGTGAGCTGCTGCACGCTGCCGTGGTCGTGCAGATGGCCCGGCCCGAACCACTGCGTCATCAGGCTATGAACCGGCTGCGGGTCTCCGCCGAACGCAAACCCCACCGGCGAGTTGCTGGCGGGGCTGAGCCAGCCATCGCCCACCAGCCAACCGAGGAGGACGCCCAATTCCCGGCTCCACAAGCTTGGGACGTTGGCGTACTGCTCCTGAAAATCGTACCGGGTCACCGTCGCGCCGCTCGCATGGTCGCCGCCGTGCGCCATCACGCCGAGCGCCTGTTGCATGTGCGCGAGATTGGGCAGTTCAACGTCGCGGCTCCAGGGGCCTTCGGTGGATTGGAGCAGGACGCGGTCGCCCGTGTTGAGTTGCCCGACGGCCACCCAGCCGCGATCCGGTGTCAGGAAGCGATGATCTGGCGTCGCAACCACTTCGTAGCCCATTCGCGTCGTCAGGCGGCGCACCGAAGCCTGCTTGCGGGTGAGCGTGACGGGCGAGGCCGCGCGTGCGTGGATGGCGGCGTCAAACCCTTCGGGGGTGGTGCGCGCATCTACGGCGATCACGGGGGCGCGACCATCCTGCGCGAGTGTCTCCATGGTGAGGAATCCGGCGTCGGTGGCAATGCGGGTCTCACCGGCAAAGCAGGGATTTGTCGCTTCCAGCTTGTAGAGGTGCGGCACGGGGTTGGCGCGGTTGGCGGCGTCTAGGAAGAGCGCGCCGGGCTCGCCGTTGTGGTGCGCGAAGGTGACGATCTTGTCGAACAGGTCGTGGGCGCGCGCGGTGCGCGTCACCGCGCCGTCGCGCGGGCTGACCAGCGGGAAATCCGCGTCGGCTTCCACGGCCTGCATGAAGGCGTCGGTGATGCCCACGGAGATGTTGAAATTGCTGATCTGACCTTCCTCGGCCTTGCAGGAGATGAAATCTTCGATATCGGGGTGATCCACGCGCAGGACGGCCATGTTCGCACCCCGCCGCGTGCCGCCCTGGGCCACCTCGCCGAAGGCGATGTCGTAGACGCGCAGGAAGCCGACCGGCCCGGTGGCGACGCCCGCGCTGGTGGCGACGGCGTCGTTCTTGGGGCGCAGGCGCGAGAAGGAGAAACCATTGCCGCCGCCGGTCTGCTGGATCAACGCAGCATCGCGCAGGGTCTGGAAGATGCCGTCGGACGCCTTGCCGAGGTCGTCGGAGATGGGCAGGACGAAACAGGCGGCGAGCTGGCCCAGGGGCGTGCCCGCGCCGGTGAAGGTGGGCGAGTTCGGGAAGAACCGCAGATCGGAGAGCAGCGCGTAAAACGAATCTTCGGTGGTTTCTATATCATAGCCATAGGCGGCGTCGGGTTCGGCCACGGCGTTCGCCACGCGGCGGAACATCCCCTCGATGTCCTCGATGGGCTTGCCGTCCAACCCCTTGCGCAGATACCGCTTGCGCAGCACCTGCCGGCTGTTCTCGGATAGTTCGATCTCGACCGGCGGGGTGAGGGCCGGCTCGAAAGCCAATGTTGCGGTACGCTGCTTCGCCATTCCAAAAATCTCCCTTAGATGGATTCAAAAACTACGCCCGCTCGGACATCAGGCGTTCAAGTTCTGTGCGCAAGGCCTGCACGTCTTCAAGCTCTAAATACACAATCGCAAAGCGGATGTAGGCCAGCGGATCCAGCTCCTCCAGCTTCTCCAGCACCATCTGGCCGACCACGTCGCTGCGGATTTCGGCCTTGCCCATGCTGAACACCCGCTCTTCGATCTGATTCACGGCGCGTTCCACGTCGGCGGCGGCGATGGGGCGCTTGGCGCAGGCGATGCGCATCCCCTGCAACAACTTGTGCCGGTCGAACGGTTCGCGCCGCCCATCGCGCTTGACGATGAAGAGCGACTCGGAAATCTGCTCATACGTCGTGAAGCGCTTGCGGCATCGCTGGCATTCGCGCCGCCGGCGGATGCTCTCGGCGGTCGCACGCGTATCCACGACGCGCGAGTCGGGCTCGCCGCAATAAGGACATTGCATCTGCTTACCTCCTCCGGTGTCCGCCGTTATGATTAAAAGTCTATCTGAATATTCGTAGTTTAGCCCCTTGTGGGCGTCGCGGACGGGCACAAGGCCCTACGCTACAGAATTCTCGGATAGATTCTGGGTCTCAACATACGACAGGTAGTAGTTGATATAAGATGATCTACTAAATATGCCCCTGCTGGTGGGGCGAGGGTGAGTATACCACAGGCCGAGGGGCGGAAGAGCCTTCAGGCGGAGTTTAATGCTAAACTTTAAGGTTGAATTAACGAGGTTGAAATAACGATGGTAAGTGCGTAGGGTGACCGTAGGTTAAGCGTCAGGTTGCCACACGGGTACCGCCCAGACCACCCGGTGTGAGCGCTTGCGGAGAGGCAAGACTCACACCGGAGGGGCAGCCAGCACGAATTGTTGCGGTTTCCAGCGTTCTGATGCGCCCGCGATGGGCGTCAGGATTGGCGCGAGCGACGCAGGAAGGCCGGGATATCCAGATCGTCCCGGTCGTAGATGCGCTTCGGGAACTCCAGCGTCTTGCCGTCTTCCGTGGTCGGCTGGCTCTGCGCGCGGATCGCGTCGAAGCCGGTGGCGATGACGGTGATGCGCACGGTGTCCTTCAGCTCGGGGTCTACCACGGCGCCGAAGATGATGTTGGCCTCGGGGTCTGCCGTGCGCCGGACGATCTCCGCCGCTTCGTTGACCTCGTACAGGCTCATATCGGAGCCGCCGCAGACGTTGAACAGGATGCCTTGCGCGCCTTCGATGCTCACGTCGAGCAGCGAGCTGTGGATGGCCTGTTCCGCGGCCATCTGGGCGCGGTTGTCGCCCTGCGCCTGGCCGATCGCCATGAGGGCCGAGCCGCCCTCGGCCATGATCGAGCGGACGTCGGCGAAGTCGAGGTTGATCAGGCCGGGCACCGTGATCAGTTCGGAGATGCCCTGGATGCCCTGGCGCAACACGTCGTCGGCGACCTGGAAGGCCTGCTGGATGCTGGCCTTCTTGTCAACGACCTGCAACAGGCGGTCGTTGGGGATGATGATCAGGGTATCCACGCTCTCGCGCAGTTGCTTGATGCCGTCCTCGGCCACCCGCCGCCGCCGCGCGCCTTCGAAGGTGAAGGGCTTGGTCACGACGCCGATGGTCAGCGCGCCCGAATCCTTCGCCGCTTTGGCGATGATCGGGGCCGAGCCGCTGCCGGTGCCGCCGCCCATGCCGCAGGTCACAAAGACCATGTCCGCGCCCTTCAGCAGGGCCTTGATCTCCTCGACCGATTCCTCGCCGGCCTTCTGACCGACCTGCGGGTCGCCGCCCGAGCCGAGGCCCTTGGTCAGCTTGTCGCCGATGCGCAGGCGCTGGGGGGCGTTAGAGAGCATCAGGGCTTGCGCGTCCGTGTTAATCGCCACGAACTCGACGCCCTGGATGCCGCCTTCGATCATGCGGTTCACTGCATTTGAGCCGCCGCCGCCGACCCCTAAGACTTTGATCTGGGCCGGGCTTTCGCTGGAAGATGCTGGCTGTCCTCGCGGGTTCATAGGTTCACTCCTTAATACTGTTCGGTCAATCATTGTAGATTGCTGGCAATTATAGCAGACTTTTCAGGGAAGGGGGACAAAGCCCCGAATCCATCGCATGATGCGTTTGAGCGGGCTATCTTGCGGCGGCGTCGGCACACGCACGACGACGCCCCGCCGCATTCCCCACAACAGCAGCCCGACGGCGGTCGCATACTCGGGGCTGGTCAGGTCCATCACGGAACTGACGAAACCGGTAGGTCGCCCCACGCGCACCGGCCATTGCAGCATCTCGCGGCTCAGATCGGGGAAGCCGGCGAGTTGCGAGACGCCGCCTGTCAACACGATGCCGGCAGGCAGCAGCCCGTCGTAGCCGCTGCGTTTCATCTCGCGGATGACGAGGTCCACGACTTCTTCGGCGCGTGCGTTCAGGATTTCGGCAAGCAAGCGCCGGTTCACCACCTGTTGCGCGTCTTCGCCAAAAGCGCCCCAACGCACCGTCGCGTCATGGGGGATGACCTCGGGCAGCACGGCCCCATGCGCTTTGATGAGCTCTTCGGCCTTGTCATAGGGCATCCGCAGGCCCATCGCCACGTCGCGCACGAAATGATCGCCGCCCACGTCGAGGATGTTGGTGTGCCAGGCCGCGCCCTCCAGATAGATCGCCAGGTCGGTGGTGCCGCCGCCGATGTCCACCAGGCCCACGCCCAGATGCCGCTCGTCGTCAGTGAGCACGGCTTCGGCGGACGCCAGCGGCTGAAGCACGAGGTCGGTGATCTCGACGCCGTGGGCGCGCACGCAGTTGACCAGGTTGGTGATGGCCGACGCCGCGCCCGTGATGATGCTGGCGTCCACTTCCAACCGATAACCGAACATGCCGATCGGGTTCTGGATGCCCTTCTGGTCGTCCACGGTGTAGCTGCGCGGCACGGCGTGGATGATGTCGCGGTTGTGGGGCACGGCGATGTTCTGCGCCTGCTCCAGCGCGCGCTGGGTATCGTCGCGGGTGATGGCGCGCCCGCTACGCCCCACCGCAATCGCGGCTTTGCTGTTGACGGAGTTGATGTGACTGCCCGCGATGCCGACGTAGGCCTGGCTCATCACCTGATCCGACGTGCCTTCGGCTTCATCAATGGCCTGCGCGATGGCGGCCTGCGCCTCCGCCGTGTTGATGACGACGCCGCGCCGCAGGCCATGCGCCGGTACGCGGCCCGCGCCGATCACCCGCAGGGTTTCGTACTCGTCAACTTCGGCGATCAGCGCGACGATTTTCGTCGTGCCCACGTCCAGCGCACAAATGATCTGGCCTTTGTTGGTCTTGCTTTTCTCCGCCAAGGCGTCACCTATTCAAGAGTGGGGAACTCAGGGAAGCGCAGGTCCACTTTCCTGGGCTTCGGTTCCCGTGTGATGAGTTCGTTCTGCAAGCCGGCCAGGATCTCCAGCTTGTGCTCGACATTGCCCTCTTCGCCGAGATAGACGTTCCAGCCCTCCGGCGCACGGAAGTAGAGACCTTCCGACGCGCCGTAATAAAACTCTCGCTGTTCGGGAAGTACCTGCTGGATGACCGTCAGGTCTTCGCGAATGTTTTTGCGTAGCTTGCCGTTGGCGTCGCCGGCTTCTCCCCTCGGGTCCACCAGGATCATCGCGGGCGGGTTGCCTGCGATGGGTACCGACGAGCCGTCCTCCGCCAGCCACAGCCGGCCTTCGGGCTTCTGCCATTCCACCAGCGGCAGAAACTCCGCCACGTCAATGAGGACCTGGTTGGGCAGATGCACGCGCACGCCCACGCTTTTCACGCCCGGTAGCGCCAACAGCCGATCGGCGACGGCGTCGGCCTGCACTGTAAAGACGTTGTCCCCGGCAACCTGCGCTGCGTCCATCACTTCCCAGGCGGCCAGGCGGCGATTGCCGGTGACCTCAACCGTGTCAGGGGCGACCCGGAACGGTTCTAGCGTGATGCCGTAGGCCGCGCCGCCTGCCGCCGCAATCAGGGCGGCGAAAATAGCCACCTGAAGCCAGTTGATGCGCGCCAACCAGATGCGCACCGGTGACATGCTCGGGCGCGTCACCCGCGCGGTGCGGGTTTCCTTGCGCACCATCTTGGCGCGCGGCGTAGGCGGCGGCTGCCGCCACGTTTGCGTTGCTCGCTCGGTGGGCTGGGCTTTTGCGCTTTTTTTGTTGCGCCTGGCTGATGACTTCGTTGCCTGCCGGCCGGCCATGGTGACATCCTCTTTCCATGAACGAGCTTATGATCTCCGAAAACTTGTAGTTTAGCCCCTTGTGGGCGCTGACGACGGGCACCCCGGCCCAGGCGATAGCCTGGCGGGGCTGGGCAAGGCCCCAGGCTACGCCGCAGGCATCGCGCCCGCGAAGGTCGTGTGCGAGCGACCCTTGTCGGCATGGCGCTCCAGCGCCAGCTCGATCAGCCGGTCTACCAATTCCGGGTAGGGGAGGCCGGTGGCTTCCCACAGTTTCGGGTACATGCTGATGTCGGTGAAGCCCGGCATGGTGTTGATTTCGTTCAGGATGATCTCGTAGGTTGCGCCGTTGACCAGGAAATCAACCCGGGCTAACCCCGCGCCGTCTACGGCCTGAAATGCCTGCATCGCCATCTCGCGGATGCGGCGGGCCGTCTCGGCGGGCAAGGATGCGGGAATGTGTAGTTCTGAGCACCCGTCAATGTATTTGGCGCTGTAATCGTAGAATTCGTTGCTGGGCACGACTTCGCCCGGCACGGAGGCGATGGGGTCGTCGTTGCCCAACACGCTGCATTCGATCTCGCGCGCGTGGGGCACGGCGGCCTCGACCAGCAACCGGCGGTCGTAGCACGCGGCTTCGTTTAGGGCGGCGGCCAACTCGGCGCGGTCCGTGGCCTTGCCGATGCCGATGCTGGAACCGAGGTTGGCCGGTTTCACGAAGACCGGATAGTCGAGCGTCGCCTCGACCCGATCCAGGGCAGCCTCGCGCGCCGTCTCCCATTCGCGGCGGGTGAGGGCGACGAACGCGGCCACGGGCAGCCCGGCGGCCATGTAGACGTGTTTGGCGGCGATCTTATCCATGGCGAGCGCACTGGCCAGCACACCGCAGCCGACGTAGGGCAGGTCGGCCAGTTCAAGCAGGCCCTGCACCGTGCCGTCTTCGCCGTAGGGGCCGTGCAGCACGGGGACGATGACGTCCAGGGTAGGCAACTGCGCGCCGGTCGCGCCGGGGACCAGTTCACGCCCGGCTCCGTCCTCGGCGCCGGTCGCGACTGCATCCGCGTCGCCGGCGGCCAGGCGCGCCATCGGGTCGCCCGCGGTGAGCCAGCGCCCGTCGTGGGTGATGCCGATGGGCACGATGTCGTAGCGCGCCGGGTCGAGCGCCCGCATCACGGAGCGCGCGGACGCAAGCGAGACTTCATGCTCGCCGGAGCGCCCCCCAAAGACAATGCCTACGCGGATTTTGTTTGACATAAGGCCTTAGAATCTATCCAAATACTCGCAGATCATCACGTTTTTCGTTTCGTAGCCTGCCCGGCCACTTTGTAGTGACGGCTTTAGCCGTTGTAGTACCCCCAACGGCTAAAGCCGTCACTACAAAGGAAAGCGACGCGCTCTTGCGAGCGCACTGCGAACAGTTACGCGAGCGGCGCATAGGGCGGATGCTGCGGCCATGCGCCGATGAACAGGATTTCCGGCATCAACACTACGCCGAACGTTTCATGCACCCGGGCGCGCATCAGATCAATCAGGGCCAGCACATCGGCGGCGGTGGCTGCGCCCGTGTCGTTTACGATGAAATTCGCGTGGCGGATCGAAATGCACGCTCCGCCCACGCGGTGGCCTTTCAACCCGACTTCTTCGATGAGCCGCCCGGCGTAATCGCCCGGCGGGTTGCGAAAGATGCTGCCGACGCTGGGTTCCGTGGGCTGGGTCGCCCGGCGGCGCGTCAGAAACGTCTCGGCGCGGGCCTGCATGTCGGCGCTGTCGGCGGGCGCCATCTCGAACCCCGCAGCCAGCACGACCGGCGCGGGCGCGTCCGCCACCAGGCGCTTTTTGAGCGTACTGGAGCGATAGGTGTACATCAGCTCATCTACGGTTAATATGGCGCGCCCACCTTCGGGTAACGCGACGAGCACCCAGGCCAGGTTGTCGGACACCTCGCCGCCATGCGCACCGGCATTGCCGATCACCGCGCCGCCCACGGAGCCGGGCACGCTGACGGCCCATTCCAGCCCCGACCAGCCCTCGCGCATACACCAGCGCGCCAGCCCCGCCAACGCCGCGCCCGACTCCGCGACGACCTGTGGCAGGCGACCGGCAGGCACGGGGCCTTCGCGCGTCTGCCGGATGGCGCGCGCCTGATTTGCCAGGGTGAGGCCGCGCACGCCCGCATCGCTGACGAGCATGTTGCTGCCGCCGCCCAACACCAGGGTGGGCGCCTCGTAAGACCACGCCAGCCGGGCCGCTCCTTCCAGTTCGTCCGGGCCGGTCGCTGCAATGTACAGATCGGCCGGGCCGCCGATGCGGAACGTGGTGTGGCGGGCCAGCGATTCGTCACGCGCGACCGCCAGGCCGCGCCGCGCCGCCTCATCCCACAGGGCGTTGAGCAGTGTTGCGTCACCGGCCGGCGCGGGCGCGATCATCTTGAGCCTCCGCGTGCCTGCAACGCGTCGAGCAGGAGCCGCCCTACCTGGTTGCCGTCGCCCGCGCTCATGGTAATCACCACGTCGTCCGGCTCGACGCGCTCTAACAGGTAGGCGGCCGCGCCTTCGATGTCGGGGATGCACATCGCGCTCGGATGATCCATGCGTTCGACGATCTGGCTGCTGTGCATCCCGAGGTCTATCTTCTCGCGCGCCGGGTAAATATCCAGCACGATGACCTGATCGGCGTCATCGAAGCTGCCCGCGAAGTCGTTCAGCAGGGCCTTGGTGCGGCTGTAGGTGTGCGGCTGGAAGACGGCCCACACGCGGCGCGTCGGCCAGCGCATCCGCGCGGCCGAGAGCGTGGCGGCGATCTCGGTGGGGTGGTGAGCGTAGTCGTCAATGACGATGACGCCGCCTTCCTCGCCGATCAGCTCGAACCGGCGGCCCGCGCCGTGGAAGTCGCGCAGCATCAAGGCGGCCCGTTTGGGCGGGATGCCGTGCCAGCTTGCCACAGCCAGCGCGGCCAGCGCATTGCGGATGTTGTGCCGTCCGGGGATGCTGAACTGGAGGTCGGTCGCCTTGACCGGGACGCCGTCGCCGCCGCGCACCCACACTTCCGCGTCGAAGCCGCCCAGCGCGGTGGGCCGCAGGTTACGCGCCTGCCAATCCGCGTCGGGCGACAGGCCATACGTGGCGATTTGAACGCCGGGAGGCGCGGCCTGCGTCAGCGCAAGCGCGCCGGCATCATCGGCGCAGACGACCAGCAGGCCCCAGGTGGGCAGTTGGGCCACGAAATCCTGAAATGCCTTCGCAAACGCGAGGGGCGTCGGGTAGCAATCCACGTGATCCCACTCGACGTTGGTGACCACGGCGATTTCCAGCCGCAGGCCGAGGAACATGCCGTCATATTCGTCGGCTTCGATCACGAACGGCCCCTTACCCGCCCGCGCCCCGATGGCAGATGTGGTAAAACCTTCGGCGGGGCCGACGGGCAAGCGTCCCCCGACGATAAAGCTGGGGTCCAGCCCGGCGCGCAAGAGGATGATGGTGATCAGACCGGTCGTGGTGGTTTTGCCGTGCGAACCGGCGACGCCGATGCCATGTTGTCCTTCCATGAGCGGCCCCAGGAACTCGGCGCGCTTCAAGACCGGGATGCCCGCGGCCTGTGCGGCGATGATTTCCGCGTTTTCCTCGGGTACGGCGGAGGACGCGAGGACGATGTGTGCGCCCTTGACGTTGCCCGCGTGGTGCCCGCGGTAGACCGTCGCCCCGCGCGCGGTCAGTTCGGCCGTCGCCTCGTTGGGGCGCTGATCCGAGCCGGTGACGGTGAAGCCCTGCTCCAGCAAGAGCGCCGCGATCGCGGATAGCCCGGCCCCACCGATGCCGATGAGGTGGATGTGTACCGCGTGGCGTTCAGCGGCAGGCCGATTGAGCTGTTCGGCCCACGTTGGGAGGGATGGGACGGAATCTGATGTCACCTGAACACCTTAATAATGAGTAGCAGCACGATGAGGATCACCACGTAGTACCACTTGAAGATCATCGGCGGTAAGATAGACGAAATTGCATAATACATACTCGAGAACGGTTCGCTGATTCTTAAGAACGGCCAGTTCGCACATGCCAAATAATACCATATTGTTCCCGCGAGCAGGTAGCCGTTGATCACGCCGGTGAACGCGCCGGCCAGCCCACCGCCCGGCCCGCCCGATCTCTTGACGAAATCGGACAGGATAGGGACATTGGAGAAGCTCATGGTCCGGCCTTCATAGGAAATAAAGGCGATGAAGACCATCCAGAGCGAATAGACAATGGCGAGGACGCTTTTTTGCAGCGCCGTGTTGGAACCTAAGAAGAATTCGAGCACGCGCTGAATCTGATCGGCGGCATAGGTGTCGAGCAGGAGCAGCACCATCAGGCCGATGAGCAGCATGAGCGTCACGCCGAGCTCGCGCGAGACGCCGCGCACGATACCGATAACGGCGAAGATGGCGATGACGATGAAGAAAATCAGCTCAACTGGACCCATCGGTCAGCCTCATTTCGGTGCTGTAGAGCGGTTCGTTGCCGCTGCCGCCCATAGGATGAACACGCCGATGGCGATGACAATGACAATGCCGCAGATCTGGGCGGTCTGTGGATTGCTCAGGAAGCAGACCAGGCGATCCCAGATGCCGCCGCAACTGCCGCCGGAGGCCAGCGGGCTGACGGCCTGCGATTCGCCTGCGCCGAAGATCGGCAGGAACCAGGACGAGAAGCCCAGGACCAGCGGGACAAGCGCGGCGGCCAGGACGTAACCGTAGGCCAGCCCCACCAGCATCCCCCAGATCGAGGACTTACTCTTCTTGAAGAGCAAGCCGAGCAGCCAGCCCAGGAAGACGGCGGCCCCGATAATGAGCAGATACGCAAACCATTCGCTCTGATCCACGAACGGTTTTTCGACCGATTTGAGCTTTTCGGCGGCCGATTCCAGGTTACCCGATGCGATGTCGTTGAGGCCGCTCTTGAATACCAGCATCGCGCCCATCCACATGCCGTTCATGTACTTGATGATGGTATCGGCGCCGCGCCGGACGATAATCGCGGCGATGAAGAGCAAGACCAGGGCCAGCGCCGTGGGCCAGAAGCCGCGCTTATAGCCGATGATGCCGGAAATCGCCATGATGGTAGCCAGGAAAAATAGGAACCCCACGGTCAAGCCCTCTCAGTGCTGCGTGTATCAGGCAGCGGCGATCCTGCCATGGCGTAGAGCAGGCGTGCGATACGGTCGGCGGCGTCCGGTTGCGCCAGCTTGCGCGACGCCGCGCGCATGGCGGCAAGGCGATCCGGGTCATCGAGCAGGCCCAGGATCGTGGAACCCAGATCGGCGGAGAGCGCAGCGTCTTCGACGATCACCGCGGCCCCCCGATCCGCGAGATAGGCGGCGTTGATGTACTGGTGTTGGCCCGCATACGGATAGGGCGAAAGGATCGCGGGCAGGCCCAGCGCCGGGAACTCACCCAGCACCGAAGCCCCTGCGCGGGCGACCACCAGGTTCGCCGCCGCGAGCGCCTGCGTCATTTCGGTGTGCAAATACGGGTACACGTGATAATGCGCCTTCCAATCCTCGTCCAGGTCGCTCGTCCGGGTCGCAGCGGATACTTCAGGCCAGTCGAGCTCGCCGGTGATGTGTATAACCTCGCAACGCGGCAGCAGGGCCGGCAACGCGCCCTGCAACGCGCGGTTGATGCTGCGCGCCCCGCGGCTGCCGCCGAATACCAGCAAGACCGGCAACCTCGCGTCCAAGCCCAGGGCGGCGCACGCCGCCGCGCGATCAGCTCCCCACAACTCGGCGCGCACGGGATATCCCGTGATCTCGGCCTTGCCGGGGAAATACGCGGCGACCTCCGGGAAAGAGACGGCCACTTTGGTCGCCAGCCGGCTCGTCGCGCGAATCTCCAGCCCCGGTTCGAGATCGGGCAGGTAGATGAGCAACGGCAGCCCGGCGCGCCAGGCTGCCCAGGCGACCGGCGCTGCGACGTAACCGCCGGTGACAAACACTGCGTCGGGCCGAAACTCGCGGATCAGCGCGGCGCACTGGGCCGCGCCGGTGCGCATGTGCGCGGCGTTGCGCGCGGCTTCCCACGGCGACCGGCCGCGAATCTGCCCTGTGCGGATGGGCGCAAACGGAATGCCTGCGCGGGCGGCCAGATCTTCTTCGATGCCGCCTGCCTGACCGATATAGTATAGCGCCGGTGCGAAGTCATCACCGGCCTCAGGTAGACTTTTTGCCCGCGCTGCCCCGTGATTTCCGTTTTGTGGCGCTGGAACCTTTGCGCCAGGCCGGCCCGCGGTCGAGTTCATCGTTGCTGACGGCGGGCGTTTCGTGGCCGTAGGCGGGGCTGGGGGCGGATTGCCCCTTCTTGGCCCCGCTTTTGGCGGTTCCGGTTGTGCTTCGGCTGCTGCCGGATGGCTTCGCCTTAGCGCTTCCACTACGGTTAGGATTGGGTAAACGTGGCCGCCGGTTCCACCCCCCGAGAGCAAGAGTCGCATAAAGGGCCTTCTTCGCGGGCGTCCCCCGCGCGATACTTTGCATGATGCCGAGCGCCATCATACAGGCCAGCATGTCTGACCCGCCGTAGCTCATCAACGGCAAGGGCTGGCCCGTGGTGGGGGTCAGGTTGGTAGATGCCCCGATATGAATGAGCGCTTGCGTGACGATCCAGGCCGTGATGCCGACGGCGACGAACGTGCCGAAGCGGTCGGGCGCGTTGAGCGCGATGGCGAGCAAGCGATACGCCAGTGCAGCGTACAATACCACAACTAAGAGCGCACCGATAAAGCCGAACTTATCGGCGACGAACGTGAACTGATAATCGCTCCAACTAAGCGGCACGGCGCTGGGTGAGACGAGCCGATCCAGCAAGTTCGCCGGCCCCGAGGTTTGCTTTTGCCAGATGGAGAGGGTGTCGGAGGCCGCCTGGCCGGGCGCGTTGACGTTGGTCCACCAGTTTTGAATGCGCTGAATCGGATAGCCCGATTTCCAGAGCGCGAGACCGAGCGCCGGCGCGGCCAGGAGGCCCAGCAGCACCATCTGCTTGATATCGCCGCCGGCGACGAAGAAGATAGACACGCCGATGATGATGATAATCATGGCGACGCTGTAGCTCGGCTCCAGCACCAGCAGCACCGTGACGATGCCCATAATGATGATGAAGGGGATCAACCCTTCCTGCATTTCGGAGAGCCGTTGGCCTTTGGAGGCGGCCCAGGCCGCAACGTAAATCACGACCGCCAGTTTGGCGAATTCGCCGGGCTGGATGCTGCCCTTGAAGGTGCGTTTCGCGCCGTGGATTTCGACGCCGACGATGAGCACGGCGATCAGCAAACCGAGCGCCAGCATCATGATGGGCACGGCCAGCCGCCGCCAGATGCTGTAGGGGATGCGCGCCATGATGAATGCTGCGGCGACGCCCACGACGATCCAGGTGGCCTGGCGCACGAACAGATCCGTGCCTTCTTGCGAGTAACTGGCGCTGAACACCAACGCCAGGCCAAACGCCAACATCATCGAGACGATGGCGATCATGCTGTAGTCCCACGATCCGGTGGACGCGGCGGTGATGGGTTTAGCGGTGGAGCGGGTGCGAGAAGCGGTCATGACAGGGCCTCCACCAACGCGCGGAAATGACGGCCGCGCGCCTCGAAATCGGGGTAAGCGTCGAAACTGGTTCCGCCGGGGGCGAGCAGCACCACGTCACCGGGCTGCGCGACGCGAGCGGCAAGATCAACGGCCTGCTCCAGCCGGTCGCACGTCGCGATGGGAACGGGCGGCGCGTCGGCCCCGCCGCGTTGACGCGCGAAGGCGGCTGCGATCAGGGGCGCGGCCTCGCCGAACAAGATCACCTGGCGCACGAGACGGGCATCAACCTCGGCGACGCAATCATCCCAGGGCAGATTCTTGTCGCGCCCGCCGAGCAGTAGCACGAGCGGCTCGCTGAAGGCGTGCAAGGCGGCCACAGTGCGTTCGGGCGCGGTGGCGATCGAGTCGTTGACCCAGAGCACGTCATTGCGCTGCCTGACGACTTCCAGACGATGCTCGACGCCGGTGAAGGTTGTGGCGATGGCCCGCATAGCGTCCACGTTCACGCCGGCAATGCCGGCAATGCACGCCGCGGCGAGCACGTTCGCCACGTTGTGCCGTCCGCGCAGATGGAGGTCGCTGACCCGGCAGATAATGGCGTCGGGCAGGCCGGGTCGCCTCCAGATCAGCGCGTCGCCCGACAGGAACGCGCCGTCTGCGACAGGCTCAGACAGGCTGAAACCGAACCGGCTCGCCAATAAAGGAAAATAAACGGCGGGTTGCCCGGTTCCCTCACTGATCTGACAGCGTCCACTCCGCAGCCAGGCGCCGGTGTTGGCGTCGTCTGCATTGAGAATGCACGTATCGCCCTGGGCCTGGAATTGCAGGATATTGGCCTTGGCCGCCGCGTAATGGCTCATAGACGGGTGGCGGTCAAGGTGGTTGGGTGTGATGTTGAGCACCGCAGCGATGTCGGGGCTGCGGTCGAACAGCTCAAGCTGGAAGCTGGAGAGCTCGAGCACGACCTTATCGCCCGAACCGATGGCGTCGAGGTGGTCGAGCAGCGGCGTGCCGATGTTGCCGCCCACGTGGACGGTGAACCCCGCGGCCTGAAGCATCAGCCCGACGAGGGTTGTGGTGGTGGTTTTGCCGGCCGAGCCGGTGACGCCGATGACGGGGACCGGACAATGTTGCAGGGTGAGCAGGGCGTCGTTGGTGAGCGGGATGCCGCGCCGCACGGCTTCCCGTGCGATGGGGATCGCGGGCGACACGCCGCCGCTGAGACAGAGCAAGTCGGCGTCGTCCAGCAGTTCCAGCGGGTGCCCGCCGAAGGCGAAGTTCAGTGAGCCGGACGCGCTTTCGGTCGCGAACGTTTCGAGGTTGCCCCTGGCTTCGAGCAGGGCCGACGCCGCGCGCAGATCGCTGACGATGACGTCAGCCCCCTGGCGGAGAAAATAGCGCGCGGCGGCCGCACCCTGGCGGGCCAGCCCCAGGATGACCACGGTGGTATCCGCGTAGAGGGCGTCGCCGGTGGGTGACGCCGTGGGATGGATTGCTCGGTTCATCGGCTCACAATAATGCCAGTGCAATGCCCAGCAGGGCGGCTAACATGCTGATCAGGAAGAAGCGCCAGCCGATCTGCGTTTCCGACCAGCCCAGAATCTCGAAGTGATGGTGCAGCGGGGCCATCTTGAATACCCGTTTGCCCTCGCCGGTGCGTTTCTTTGTCCATTTGAAAAAAGAGACCTGGATGATGTCGGAGAGCGCTTCGGCGACGAACACCAGACCCACGACGGGCAACAGCAACCACTGACCGGTCATCAGCGCGACGACGGCCAGCGTCGCGCCCAGCGCCAGCGCGCCCGTGTCGCCCATGAACAGCTCGGCGGGGTGGCTGTTATACCAGAGGAAGGCGAAAATCGCGCCGACCATGGTGAAGCAGAACGACATCAACGGGTATTGCTCCTGGAGCAGGGCGATCAGGCCGAAGGCGGCGAAGGCGATGGCCGCCGTGGAGCCGGCCAGGCCGTCCAGTCCATCGGTCAGGTTCACGGCGTTGGTCGAGCCGACAATCACGAATGCGGCGATGGGAATGTAGAACAAGCCCAGGTTGATCTTCGTTTCGACGCCCGGAATGGCGACGCTGGAGAGACCCAGGAAGAAGTAGAGCGCCAGGGCCGCGGCAATCGCCAGGATGGTTTGCAGCGAGGCCTTGGAGCGCGCCTTGAAACCGTTGCCTTGCCCATTTTTGCCGCGAATGCCGGACAGGTCGTCGCGCATCCCCATCAGGCCGAACCCCAGCATCACCAGCATAGGCACCAGGATGGACTTGCCGATCAACGTGCTGCCCTCGGCGAAATTGAAGATGGAGAGGATCTGTTTGCCCCAGGCGGAGCCGCTGAGGAAGTTCGCCAGATTCAGGACGAAAGTGATGATGACCACGGGCACGATGATCATGATGCCGCCCATGGTGGGCGTGCCCATCTTGACCTGGTGCGACTCCGGCCCCTCGACGCGGATTTTCTTGCCGTAGCCGTGGGTCTTGAGATAGGTAATCAATGGCCGACCCCAGACGACCGCGAACAGGAAGGCGACGGTGGCTAAAGCCAGGGCGAAGGGGACGGGGGCCTGTTGTTGCATGATTAAACAGCCTTGCTCCCGTGGTTCGGTTTGGTGCGCGTGAGCACGTCGGAGATGCTTTCCATGCCCAGCGAGCGCGAGCCTTTGACCAGGATAATGTCATCGGGCCGGATGAGGCCCTGCAAGACGGCGATGGCGTCGGCGTTGGTCGCGGCGGTGTGTACGTCGGCGGCGGGCATCCCCACGGCAATGGCTTCTTCGGCCATCATGCGGGCGAGCAGCCCCACCGTGATGAGCTTGCCCCCGCGCACGACCTGGGCGGCGCGCGCGCCGACCAGACGATGGCCTTTCTCCTCATAGCTGCCGAGTTCGAGCATGTCGCCCAACACGGCGATCGGGCGGTGAGGTTTGTCGGTCATCTGCCGATTGATGTCTTCCAGTAGGTTCAGGGCGGCCAACATGGATTCGGGGCTGGCGTTATAGGTGTCGTCTATCACGGTTGCGCCGCGCAGCCCCGGCGCGACCAGCAGGCGCAGTTGGCCGCTCATATTTTCCAGCCCGGCGATGATTTCCGTCCACGCGAGGCCGTCAACGCGACCGACGGCTGCGGCGCGCAGCGCGGTGTGTACGCTGTGGCGGCCCAACATCGGCAGGCGTAAATAGAAGCTCTCGCTCGCGTGGTGCAGCCGGAAACGGACGCCCTCGAGACCATCGCTGTCAACCTCGTCGGCCCAGAAATCGGCGTTCTCTGTCAGGCCATAGGTGATGACGCGAGCGCGGGTGAGGCCGGCCATGGCGCGCACGAGCGGATCGTCGGCGTTCAAGATCGCCACGCCGCCTTCGTCGGCGGGCGGCAGCGCGCACACCAACTCCGACTTTGCCTCGGCGATGCGTTCGATGGCGCCCAGGCGTTCGAGGTGAGTGGGGCCGACGTTGGTGACCACGCCGATGCGCGGCTGCGCCAGCTCGCAGAGGCGGGCAATTTCGCCGACAGCGTACATGCCCATCTCCAGGACGATGCGCTCGTATGCCGGCGTGAGGCGCAGCAAGGTCAGCGGCAGCCCGATCTCGTTGTTGAGGTTGCCGGGCGTGCGCATGGTCTTGTAGTGTTGCGAGAGGACGTTGGCGACGATCTCTTTGGTGGTGGTTTTGCCGACGCTGCCCGTGATGCCCACGACGACGACGGGCATTTGGGCGCGCCATGCGGCGGCCAGCCGCTGCAACGCTGCCAGGCTGTCGTCGGTGCTGAAGATGTAGCGGTCTGCGCCGCCCGCGGCGGGCGTCAGGCTGCCGTCGGGGGCGACGAAGGTCGCAGCAAGGTCGAGGTTGCGCGCGCGTGGCCCGGCGATCACGGCGAGTGCGCCCCGATCCAGGGCATCCTGAATGTAGAGATGGCCGTCGGTGCGCTCGCCGGGCAGCGCGACGAAGACCGCGCCGGGGGTGACCGCGCGCGAATCTACGACGACCGTTGAGATCGGCTGGTCTGCGATTGCGGGCGGGCAGCCTTCGGGGCGGCCCAATACGCCTTGCCATACATCCACGAAACGCACGGGTTGACCTTTCTTACAACGGGAATGCGATCGGTCTTTGACGCTTATGGGAGCCGGTCGTCCGGCTCGATCTTCAGGATTTTGACGGTGTCTTGCGCGACTTGCTGGAAAACGGGCAGGGCGACTTGTTCGGCCCACTTTGATTTTCGCGGCTTATCTATTTTCACCAGGATGACGACTTTTGGGTCGGCGGCAGGCAGGAAACCTGCGAAGCTGGTGATGGTCAGGTCGCTGGTGTAACCGCCCTGCTGCGGAATTTCCGCGGTTCCGGTTTTACCCGCCACGCGATAGCCCGGCGCAAGATTCTTGACGCTGTAGCTTTCGGCGGTCGAGACCATCATGCGTGTGAGCGTTTTGGCGGTTTCAGGCCGGATGGCCTGGCCCATGACGCGGCGGTCGAGCCGGTACAGCTCACCGTCTTTCACCACCCCGGCGACGATTTGCGGTTGCACCACAATGCCGCCGTTCGCGATGGTGGCGACGGCGTTTGCCATTTGCAACGGGGTGACGGAAATGGCCTGGCCGAAAGAGTTCGACGCCTGATCGCGCCGGTTCCACGCATCGGTGCCCCAACTCGGCACGGCGCCGGCGCTCTCGTTCACGGCATCGGTCTCGGTCTTCCGGCCGAATCCGAACAGGCTGAGACAGTGATAAAATTGTCTGCCGCCGAGATTGAGCGCAATCCGGGCGCTGACCGTGTTGATGGATTTTTCCAGGGCGCGCGTGGCGGTGACTTTGCCGTAGATGTGTTTTTCGGCGTTTTGGATCACCTTGCCTTCGACATCGAGTTTCCCGGGATCATTGAAGATCGTATCGGGGGTGATTTCGCCGGCATCCAGCGCCGCCGCATAGGTGATGATCTTGAAAACCGAGCCCGGCTCGTAGATGTCTTCGATCGCGGCATTGCGCATGACCGATTGCCGGGTCTGGCCGTAGTCGTTCAGGTCATACGTGGGCCAGTTCGCCAGGGCCAGGATGCCGCCGGAATGCGGATCCATGATGATGATGGACCCCGATTCCGCCTGATAGGCGATGATCGCTTCGCGGAGCCGTTGTTCGGCCTTGTATTGAAGCGGCGCGTTCAGGTGCAGGACGAGATCACGACCCCCGGTGGAGGGCAGGTAGACCTGCCATGCTTCGGGCAACGGCTCGGCGCGGCTGGGAATCTGCTGGAAGGGCGGATGCTCGGCGGTGCGCAGCCAGCCATTGTGGAAATACTCCGCGCCGGTTTTGCCTTCATGATCCATGTTGGCGAAGCCGATCAGATGCGCAGCCAGCGCGCCCTGCGGATAGACCCGGAAACGTTTCGAGTCGCACCAGATGACGTCGGACACGTTTAGCCCCAAAATGGCTTTGCATTGATCGTCTGTCGCGTCCCAGGCCACGGTGATCATGTCGGTCGCGGCGGACGTGACCTGCGCGCGCAACTCTTCCTCGGAGATGCCCATGATTGCGCCCAACTCGGAGAGGAGCGCGGGCCGATTCTTGACCTTACGTAAGTCGCTGATGCGAATGTAGACTTCCCATTTGAAATTGTCGGTTGCCAGCAGCAGCCCGTTGCTGTCTACGATGCGGCCGCGTGAATCATCCACGGCGTGGACAACCTGGAGCGGCGCGGGATTCGGCTTCATGTTCCAGGCGACCAGGCGGAATACGACGAGGATGATGATGGCAAGAAAGGCGATGACGAGCAGCCGGGCGCGGCTGAGCACCTGACGCAGATCAATCTCTGCGACCGGCGCTTCAGCTTCCTGTTCCTTTGGGTCCGCTTTTGATTGGCGGCGCGGCCGGGTGGCGGGCTCATCCTCGGCCTGGCGCGGCCATCGCTTGGCTTCACTCATCGGGCGTCCTCGTTGCCTGGGCGTCGTTGGGTTTAAGGCGTGCTGGACGCCTAGCGCGTGGCGTTCGACCCGGCGTCTGCGGCCTGGTCGCGCTGCGCAAGCCGGCGCGCCCAGCCGGCGACCTGCTCCGGGATGGCTCCATAGCGATTGGGTTGCCTCGCGGGTTTCAGCACGAATTGCACCGGCGTCACTGCGACCCTGGGCGCCTGCTCGCCGGCGATGCCGAGGCGCGCGGCTTCACGCTCGATGTTGGCAGGTGAATCGAGTTGGGCCAACTCAACCATGAGCCGGGAGTTTTCCTCCTCCAGCCGTTCGGCTTCATAGCCGAGGCTTATGGTCTCGCGCCGGATGTTCTGGGTGTCATTGGCCTGCCAGATGAAGGTGCAGGCGATGACGCTGACCAGCGCCATCAAGATGAGATAATAGCGTAGCCAAGAAGCCGTTTGCGCGGGGGCAGTCTGGCCCGCGGCGGGGCTTTCCGGCTGGGACATGGGCGGCGTCAATGTCGTCCGCTGCAACATTTCGGTCCTCCTCAGGGCAGCCGTTCGGCGATGCGGAGCTTGGCGCTGCGGCTGCGCGCGTTACGGCTGATTTCGGTTTCTGACGGTTGAATCGGTTTGCGTGTGACGATCTTCAGGGTGGCCCGATGTCCACAAACGCAGGTGGGTAGCCTCGGCGGACAGAGACAATCCTGTGCTTCTTGGTGGAAGAACCGCTTGACGATGCGGTCTTCCAGTGAATGAAAGGTGATGATGGCGCAGCGCCCGCCCGGCCGCAGCAGTTCCACGATCTGCGGCAGGGTCGTTTCCAGGGCGGCCAACTCGTCATTGACGGCGATCCGCAACGCTTGAAAGATACGCGTGGCGGGGTGTACCCGGCGACCCTGTGCGCCGCCCAGCGAGCGGGCGATAATGGCGGCCAGTTCGGCCGACGTGGCGACGGGTCGGGCCGCGACGAGGGCCCGCGCGATCCGGCGCGAGCGTGGCTCCTCGCCGTAGCGATAAATGACGTCGGCTAATGCTTCGACCGTCCATTCGTTGACGATTTCATCGGCTGTTAAGTCGCCCCCCGGATCGAAGCGCATATCCAGCGGGCCGGCGAACTGGAAGCTGAAGCCACGCGCCGCATCTGCCAGTTCATCAGAGGACAGGCCCAAGTCGAGCAGGATGGCCCCCAGGCCGGCGAAGCCATGTAACGCCGCAAAGTGCGCCATCTCCTGAAAACTGCCCTGCTGGAGCACCGCGCGTGCCCCGAAAGGGGCCAGGCGCTCGACGCCCCGCCGGATCGCCCCGGGGTCCAGGTCCAGCCCGAGCAGGCGACCGGTCGGCCCGGTGGCCTGAAGCAGCGCGGCGGCATGGCCTGCGCCGCCCAGCGTCCCGTCAATGCAGTCGAGGCCGGACTGGAGCGCCAGGCCCGCCAGCGTTTCCTCGAACAGCACGGGGACGTGGGTGGTCTCTATAATGAAGCGCCCTTCTCTTGTAGCCGTTTGCTGAGTTCACGGCTGCCGCCTTGCGCCCGGCGTTCGGCCCAGCGCGTGACGCTCCAGAGCTGGATATGGTCGGTTTGCCCGACGACCATCACGTCGGTCTCGATGCCGGTTTCCTGACGCAGCCAGCCGGGAATCAGAATCCGACCGGATTTGTCAACCTGGCATTCCTGGGCGTCGTCGTGCAGGCGTTGATCCAGTTCGCGCGCTTCTTCGTCGAGCATGTTAAGGCTGCGGATGCGGGTGATCTTGCTTTTCCAGACTTCGGGCGGCAACACTTCGATCTGCCCATCGAGGCCGGCGGCCAGCACCAACGACTCGCCGAGTTCCTCGCGGAACCGGGCGGGCAGGGAAACGCGTCCCTTTTCGTCAATGGTGTGCTCGTATCGGCCGACTAACATCGGGTGTATTTCTCCGCTCGGATGGTCTGAATCGGGAGGGTGGCGCGCCACTTCGCTCCACTTGATCCCACTTTGTCCCATCTTACCTTACATGGTCGCACATTACAAGCCCCATTTGGGTTTTATTTGCGATTTTGGTATAATTCTTTAAGGTAGAGACAAACTTCAATCTACGTCGCAACGACGCGCATCACGAGTTTTGCCACTTTGTCATTTTCCTCACTGAAAGACTTGACAAATCGGCATATTATTGATATGATTAGCGCTTGCCGTCCAAAGACAGCCCAATACATTGCATCAGATTTATTCCATAATATATTCCCTTCGCATGACGCGATCGGGATAGACCAAGTCGGTTTCCGAACTTGGTCTTTTGCTTTCCGATAAGGAGAAGGCGATTTATGACGAGTCTCCCTACGCATGGCGACACCACCATCCGCAAGTCTTATGCCCGCATCCCCAACGTTTACGAGCTGCCGCGGTTGATCCAGGTGCAGCTCGATTCCTTCCAGTGGTTCCAGGAGGAAGGCCTACAAGAGTTATTCGACGAGATTTCGCCGATTGTTAGCTTCAACAAGAATCTTGAGTTGCACTTCGGCTCGACCCCCGGGCCGGATGGGTTCTGGTTCGGCGAACCGAAGTATTCCGAACCGGTGTGCCGCGACCGTGATATGACCTTCGCCGCGCCGCTGTGGGTGCGCGTGCGGCTGGTGAATCGTGAGACGGGCGAAGTGACGTATCAGAACGTCTTCATGGGCGACTTTCCCCTGATGACCGAGAACGGCACGTTCATTATTAATGGGGCCGAGCGCGTGGTGGTGAGCCAGCTCATCCGGTCGCCCGGTGTTTATTTCACGGTGGAAGAAGATCGGGTGACCGATCGGCGTCTGTGCTACTCCAAGTTGATCCCGAACCGCGGGGCGTGGCTGGAGTTCGAGACCAGCAAGCGCGACGTGGTCTCGGTGAAGGTGGACCGGAAGCGCAAGCTGCCGGTGACGGTGTTGCTGCGCGCCATCGGCTACGGCTCTGACGAGGAAATCCTGGAGCTGTTTGCCGATGTGGATACCGACCCCGAGCATCCCTATATCGCGGCGACGTTGGAACGCGACCCCACCCGAACGCCGAACCGCGAAGATTCGGCCAAGGGCGTGGACGCCGCGCTGATGGAGTTCTATAAGAAGTTGCGCCCCGGCGATCCGGCGACCCTGGACAACGCGAAGAATTTCATGTTGAACTTGGTGTTTGCGCCGCGCCGCTATGACCTGGGCAAGGTCGGGCGTTATAAGCTGGATCGGCGGCTCGACCTGAATGTGCCGCTCAGTCATCGCACGCTGACGCAGGAAGATATTGTTGCCGTGCTGCGCCATATGATCCAGATCAACAACGGCGTTGAGGGGGAAGACGACATAGATCACCTGGGCAACCGGCGCGTGAAGACGGTGGGCGAGTTGATTCAGAATCAGTTGCGCATCGGTCTGTTGCGCATGGAGCGGGTGGTGCGCGAGCGCATGTCCATCCGCGACACGGAGCAGGCGACGCCGCTTTCCCTGATTAACATCCGGCCTGTCGTGGCGGCCATCCGCGAGTTCTTCGGCGGGTCGCAACTCAGCCAGTTCATGGATCAGACGAACCCGCTGGCCGAGTTGACCCACAAGCGCCGCCTGAGCGCGTTGGGGCCGGGCGGCCTGCGCCGCGAGCGCGCGGGCTTCGATGTGCGTGACGTGCACAATAGCCACTATGGCCGCATTTGCCCCATCGAGACGCCGGAAGGTCCGAACATCGGCCTGATCGGTGTGTTGGCGAGCTATGGGCGGATCAACGAGTTCGGGTTCATCGAGACGCCATATCGGCGGGTCGTGAACCGCGTGTCGAATACGCCCGCGGCGCTGGTGGGCAAGACGCTGCGAGAGCGCATCGTGCTGCCCGACGGCGTCATCGTCGCCGAGAATGGCGTGGTGGTGGACGAGGCTCTGGCGAAGCAAATCGCCGAATTGAGCGATGTGCTGCCGGAGGTGCGCGTGGTGCCGACGCTGACGGAAGAAATTGTCTTCCTGTCGGCAGATGAAGAAGATCGTTACGCGATCGCGCAGGCGAACGCGGCGATTGATGAAGAGAACCACTTCCGTGAGGCGCGTGTGTCGGTGCGCCACGGCCAGAAGTTCCAATTCGATTCGCCCGATCACGTCGAGTATATGGATGTTTCGCCGAAGCAGATTGTTTCGGTTTCGGCGGCGCTGATCCCATTCCTGGAGCATGACGACGCCAACCGTGCGTTGATGGGTTCGAACATGCAGCGCCAGGCCGTGCCGTTGCTGCGGCCTGATGCGCCCCTGGTGGGCACAGGCATCGAACGCCAGGCGGCGGTGGATTCGGGCCAGGTGATTGTGGCGTTGAATTCCGGCGAGGTCGTGAGCGCCCGTTCCGATGAGATTGTGGTGCTGGAAGATGACGGCACGCGGCGCACCTATCGGCTGCGCAAATATCAACGCTCGAACCAGAGCACGTGTATTGACCAGCGACCGGTGGTGAGCAAGGGCGACCGCGTGGAGCGCGGCCAGGTGTTGGCCGACTCCAGCTCGACGCAGATGGGCGAGATGGCGCTGGGCCAGAACGTGCTGGTCGCATTCCTGAGTTGGGAAGGCGGCAACTACGAAGACGCCATCCTGATCAGTGAGCGACTGGTGCAGGCCGACAAGTTCACGTCCATTCACATCGAGAAGCACGAGATCGAGGCGCGCGACACTAAGCTAGGGCCGGAAGAAATCACGCGCGACATCCCCAACGTGGGCGAGGATGCGCTGAAGGACCTGGACGAAGGCGGCGTGGTGCGCATTGGCGCGGTGGTCGCGCCCGGCGATATTCTGGTGGGCAAGATCACCCCGAAGGGCGAGCAAGAGCTCAGCCCGGAGGAGAAGCTGCTGCGGGCCATCTTCGGTGAGAAGGCGCGCGAGGTCAAGGATTCGAGCCTGCGCCTGCCGCACGGTGAGTACGGCAAGGTTGTGGACATCAAGGAATTCAGCCGTGACGAGCATCGCGACTTGCCCGCGGGGGTCGAGCGCATGGTGCGCGTGAGCGTGGCGCAACGGCGCAAGCTGATGGAGGGCGACAAGATGGCGGGCCGGCATGGCAACAAGGGCGTGATCTCGAAGATCGTGCCGGTTGAGGATATGCCGTTCCTGCCCGATGGGACGCCGGTTGATATCATCCTGAACCCGCTGGGCGTGCCTGCTCGTATGAACATCGGGCAAGTGTTGGAAACGCACCTGGGTTGGGCCGCCGAGCGCCTGGGCTTCCGGGCGGAGACGCCGGTTTTCGACGGCGCAAGCGAGTTAGAGATCGAAGCCGAGCTGGCGCGGGCGTGGCTGGCGGATCGGGCCTGGGAAAAGGCGAGCAGTCGCGCCTGGGCGTGGGCCGCGGCCGCGGGTTACTCAGAAGAAGAGTTGCGGGACGACGACGAAGTTCGGTTGCTCTACCTGGCTGAATGGCTGGGCGAGCGCGGCTATGAACCGGAGCACGTCTATAACGATATTTCCTATGCGCGGCGCTCTGTGCTGCGCGAGTGGCTGCGTGAAGAGCCGCAGAACTATGCCCCCGACACTTTGCTGTGGTTCGAGGCCGATGGCCGCCCGATTCGGGCGCGCGAGGAAGCCGATGAGATGGCGCGTGTTGTGGGGCTGCGCGAGTGGCTGAAGTGGGTGGTGCGCGAACGGATGCGGGCGACCTATCTGGAGCCGGTCGTGGTTGAGGCCGAGGTAGACGCCGAGGGCGACGAGCCGATCATCGAATACATCGAGGTCGAGGAATCGCAGGAAGATCGCGACACGATGTATGCCGAGATGGAGCGCATCTCTAACCTGGCGCCCGAAGAGGTGACAGCGGAGGCGCTGCGGGTGAGCCTGGAGCAGAATCAACCGTTGCCCACCTGGGGCAAGACGGTGTTGCATAACGGCAAGTCCGGCGAGGCGTTCGATATGCCGGTGACGGTGGGCATCATCCATATGATGAAGCTGCATCACCTGGTAGAAGACAAGGTCCATGCGCGGTCGACCGGCCCGTACAGCCTGGTGACCCAGCAACCGCTGGGCGGCAAGGCGCAGTTCGGTGGTCAGCGTTTCGGTGAGATGGAAGTTTGGGCGCTGGAAGCCTATGGCGCGGCCTACAGCCTGCAAGAGATGCTCACCGTGAAATCGGATGATGTGACCGGACGCGTGAAGACGTATGAGGCCATCGTCAAGGGCGAACAGATCGAGTCGCCGGGCGTGCCCGAAAGCTTCCGTGTCCTGGTGAAAGAGTTGCAATCTTTGGGTCTGTCGGTTGAGGTCGTAGACGCCAAGGAAGAGGTGATCCAGTTCGGCCGCGAGGATGCGGAAGAGAAGCTGCCCAACCTAGGCTTTAGCTTGAGCCTGCCCGGACCGATGAGCAAGGGCATGGAATGAGGCTACTGACAGCGCAACGTATTGTTGCCAGGCAGGAAAAAGGAGTGACTTGTGGAAGTCAATGAATTTGATGCCATCCGTATTTCGCTGGCCTCGCCCGATGAAATTCTGAGATGGTCTCACGGCGAGGTGACCAAGCCGGAGACGATCAATTACCGAACGTTGCGGCCCGAACGCGACGGCCTGTTCTGCGAGCGCATTTTCGGTCCCAACAAGGACTGGGAATGCTCCTGCGGGAAGTACAAGCGCATCCGCTATAAGGGCATCGTTTGCGACAAGTGCGGCGTCGAAGTGGCGCACAGCCGCGTCCGGCGCGAGCGCATGGGGCACATCAAGCTGGCGAGCCCGGTCAGCCATATCTGGTACGTCAAGGGCGTGCCGAGCCGGCTGGGTTTATTGCTGAATATCAGCCCGCGCAACCTGGAACGCATTCTGTACTTCGCGCAATACGTCATCACGAACATTGATGAGGATGCGCGCAGCCGGACGATTACCCGCTCTGAGCGCGAGTTGAACCTGAAGATTGCCCGCCTCGAAGGCGAGACCCAGGTACACATCAACGAGCTTGAAGCGCAGCGGGATGAACGGTCGGCGGAACTGGATCGTCAGGAAGAGGTGATACGCGCGCGGCTGGCCGAGCAACTGGCGACGGAGACGGGTGAGGTGATTGCCGCCGGGCAGCAGTTGCAGCGTGCGCTGGAGAAGGACCTGGGCAAGCCTGCGTCGCAGAACGTCTATCTGCCGTGGGACACGGAGACGGTGCTGGTGGCTGCGGGCGAAACGGTGGCGCGGGCCAATCTGGATGCGCTGAATAACGCCGTCCAGGGACAGTTGAGCCAGATCGAAGAGAAGATCAATCGGGAGATCGAGGCTGCCGCTGAACTGACAGTCAACCGCCGCGAGGCGATTCGCACCGAAACCGAGCAGGCGATTGACGATGTGCGCAACACGGTTGAGACGCAGAAGACACAGATGCGCAACGAGCAGGATAGTTCGCTTGAAGCGTTGAAGCTGCTGCGCGAGCGTGACCTGCTCTCGGAAAGCGAATATCGCGACCTGTCGGATCGGTGGGGCAACGTGTTCCGCGCCGGCATGGGCGCCGAGGCGATCCGTGAGTTGGTGACCAAGATTGACCTCGAACAGATGGTGAAGGAATTGCGGGTCGAGATTGCGACCACGCAGTCGAAGCAGCGCAAGAAGAAAGCCGCCAAGCGGATGATGGTGGTCGAGTCGTTCCGCAAGAGCGGCAACCGCCCCGAGTGGATGGTGTTGACGGTGCTGCCGGTGTTGCCGCCCGAGTTGCGCCCGATGGTGCAACTGGACGGTGGGCGCTTCGCCACGTCTGACCTGAACGATCTCTATCGCCGCGTGATCAACCGCAACAACCGGCTGAAACGCCTGCTGGAGCTGGGCGCACCGGATGTGATCGTGCGCAACGAGAAGCGCATGTTACAAGAGGCTGTAGACAGCCTGATTGATAATGGTCGCCGGGGCCGGGCCGTCAGCCGCAGCGGCAAGCGCAAGCTGAAGAGCCTGTCTGACCTGCTGAAGGGCAAGCAAGGCCGGTTCCGCCGCAACTTGTTGGGCAAGCGCGTCGACTATTCGGGCCGGTCGGTGATTGTGATCGGGCCGGAACTCAAGCTGAACGAGTGCGGGCTGCCGAAGAAGATGGCGCTGGAACTGTTCAAGCCGTTTGTGATGCGCCGGCTGGTGGAATACAACTTCGCGCATAACATCAAGAGCGCCAAGCGCCTGGTGGATCGCGAAAGCCCGGAAGTCTGGGATGTGCTGGAAGAAGTGACGCACGATCGCCCGGTGCTGTTGAACCGTGCGCCGACCCTGCATCGTCTGGGCATCCAGGCGTTCGAGGTGGTGCTGATTGACGGCAGCGCGATTCAGATTCATCCGCTGGTGTGCGCGGCGTTCAACGCCGACTTCGACGGCGATCAGATGGCCGTCCACGTGCCGCTGTCCGATAAGGCCGTGGAAGAGGCGCGCTCGCTGATGATGAGCTCGTCGAACCTGCTCAAGCCGTCTTCGGGCGAACCGATTGTCGGGCCGTCGAAAGACATGGTGTTGGGCTGCTACTACATGACCGTCGAGGACAAGAAGGCCAAGGGCGCGGGCAAGGTGTTGGTTGACGCCGACGAAGTGCGCCTGGCGTATGACCTGGGGGTCGTGGGACTGCGCGCGCCGATCACGGTGCGATTTACAGATCACGCCGATGACGTGACGGTGGAACAGCTTGAACTGGAACCGGCCATGGAAGCGGCGCTGAAGAAGACCGGGATGCGTACCGCCGGCGATGTCGTGCGGATGATGCTGACCGATCGCGAGCAACTGGGCGAGATCATCGGTTCGCCGAACGGGCTGGAAGTGCTGCGTGAGCATGTGGTGGCGCACCAGGTGCAGGCCAACAAGATGCCGCAAACGGGGATGCTGCAGACCACGGTGGGCCGAGTGTTGTTCAACAACTCGCTGCCGCGGCCGGTCCAGTTCGTCAATGAGGTGATGGACAAGAAGCGGCTGAACGACTTTGTGGGCGTTTGCTACGAATTCCTGGGGCCGGAAGCCACAGCGGAAGTCGTGGACGAGATCAAACGGCTCGGGTTCACCTATGCGACCATTTCGGGCATGACCATCGCCGTCAGCGACATCACGGTGCCGGACACCAAGCAGGCCGTGCTGGATGAGACGACGCAGAAGGTCGAGGAGACGGAACGCCAGTATCGCCGTGGCCTGATCACCGAGGAGGAGCAATACAACAAGGTGGTCGAGTTGTGGACGCGGGCGACCGACGACATCACGCAGGCGGTGAAGGCGCTGCTGGACCCATCCACCGGGCTGGGCGCGATGGCGACTTCGGGCGCAACGAAGGGCGGCATTCAGCCGATCCGTCAGTTGGCCGGGATGCGTGGTTTGATGGCCGATCCGTCGGGGCGCATTATTGCGCTGCCGATTCGCTCAAACTTCCGCGAGGGTCTGACGGCGCTGGAGTACTTCCTGAGCACGCACGGCGCGCGCAAGGGTCTGGCAGACACGGCGCTGCGCACGGCGGACGCGGGGTATCTGACCCGGCGTCTGGTAGACGTGGCGCAGGACGTGATTATCTCCACTGATGATTGTGGCACGCAGGGCGGTATCTGGTTGACGCAGGCGGAAGCGGCGTCCACGGGCCAGAAGCTGCGTGAGCGGGCCGTCGGCGCGGTGACGGCCGGCCCGGTGGCACATCCCGAGACGGGCGAAATCTTGATCGAGCGCGGGGTGCTGATTGATGAACTCGTCTGGGGCGTGCTGGAACGCGCCGGCGTGGAGAAGGTCTATGTGCGGTCGCCGTTGAACTGCGAATTGCGCTTCGGTCTCTGCAAGAATTGCTATGGCAGCGATCTGGCGCGCGGCGGGATGGTCGAGATGGGCGCGGCGGTGGGCATCATTGCCGCCCAGTCCATCGGTGAGCCGGGCACGCAGTTGACGCTGCGCACGTTCCACACGGGTGGTGTGGCGGGCGCAGAAGACATCACGCAGGGCCTGCCCCGCATCGAGGAACTGTTCGAGGCGCGGATGCCGAAGGGCAAGGCCGTGATCGCCGAGATCAGCGGCATCGTCAGCGTGGAATGGGAGAACGACGTCCGCAAGCTGAAGGTGACCAACTCGCGGTTGCGCCGCAAGACGCATAACATCCCGGTGGGTTGGGATATGCTGGTGGAGAACGGCGATCGGGTGCAGTCGAACTCGCCGATCGCACGCTCGCTGGCGACTGTGGCGGACGGCGAAGAGCCGACGCCGGACTGGCTGGCGGGGATGGACGGCAATATCTACGTCGAGCCGGAACCGGAAGGCGGCTATCGCGCCACCATCCGGCGGGAAGATGTGGAAGAATGGGTGACCGACATTCCGGCCTCGGCCCGCTTGCGGGTTGACAAGGGCAGCCGCGTCGAAGTGGGCGAGCAGCTCACGGAAGGCTCGAAGGACCCGCGCGAGGTGTTGCGGATCCAGGGTCGCGAGGCCGTGCAACTCTACCTGTTGGACGAAGTGCAGAAGGTGTACCGGTCGCAGGGTGTGAGCATCCACGACAAGCACATTGTGACCATCGTCCGGCAGATGTTGCGCCGGGTGCGCGTGCTGCGCAGCGGTGACACCGACATGTTGCTGGGTGAGCTCGAAGATCGCTTCGAGTTCGAGGAGAAGAACGCGGCGACCGAGGCGGCGGGCGGTGAGCCGGCCCGCGGTGAGCCGGTGCTGCTGGGCGTGACCAAGGCCTCGCTGAACACCGATAGCTTCCTGGCGGCGGCATCGTTCCAGGAGACGACGCGGGTGTTGACGGATGCGGCCGTGAAGGGCGCGAAGGACAACTTGCGGGGTCTGAAGGAAAACGTCATCATCGGCAAGCTGATCCCGGTGGGGTCGGGCTTCGAAGCCCGTGTGCAGGCCGTGGAAGCGGCGCGCGCGGCCGAGGAGGCTGCGGCGCGGGCGCTGGCCGAGTTCGATTACGACGCGGAGTTCCTTGACGACGACGGCAACGGCTTCCTGGCCGAGTTCCCCGAGGAACCGACCAACGGCATCGAGCCGGAGAACCTGGAAGCTGCTTAGGTCGCAGCGGGCGCGCGAAGGCGGCCTGTAATTTGACCGAAGCATGACAGTGTGATAAAGTTGCAGTTCGTGGGCCGGCTCAGGCCGGCCCACGTATGTTGTTTTTTGTGATAAGAAAGCGGAGGGAATTTTGCCGACGATTAATCAACTGGTGCGCAAAGGCCGGAAGCCCGTAGCCAAGAAAGAAAAGGCGCCGGCGCTGCAATATAACCTGAACACGAACACGGGCCGAACGCGCCGCACGACTAAGGGCAATCCCTTCAAGCGCGGCGTCTGCACCCAGGTGCGCACGATGACGCCCAAGAAACCGAACTCGGCCTTGCGCAAGATTGCGCGCGTGCGCCTCACGAATCAAATTGAGGTCACGGCGTACATCCCCGGCGAAGGTCATACTTTGCAGGAGCACTCGGTGGTGCTGGTGCGCGGCGGTCGTGTTAAGGACCTGCCCGGCGTGCGGTATCACATCGTGCGCGGCGCGCTGGATACGTCCGGCGTGGACGGTCGCAAGCGCGCCCGGTCGAAGTACGGCGCGAAGACGCCCAAGGCCGGTGCTCCCGCCGGTCGCAAGAGATAGACGGAGTATTGCATGGCTCGACGTAATCGTGCGGAAAAGCGGATAGTAGCGGCGGATGCGCGCTATAACAGCGTGCTGGTGTCCAGTTTCGTGAACAAGATGATGATCTCCGGCAAGAAGAGTACGGCGGAACGGATTCTTTACGGCGCAATGGATACCATGGAAGCTCGCGCCAAGAAGCCGGCTCTGGAAGTGTTGGAGCAGGCCGTGCGCAATGCGACGCCGATCATCGAGGTGCGCCCCCGGCGGGTGGGCGGCGCGACCTATCAGGTGCCGATGGAAATTCGGGAAGACCGGCGGTTGGCGTTGGCGCTGCGCTGGCTCATCCAGAATGCGCGCAAGCGGCCCGGCAAGACCATGACCGAAAAGTTGTCGAACGAGCTGATGGATGCCTATAACAACACGGGCACGACCGTCAAGAGGAAAGAAGATACGCATAAGATGGCCGAAGCCAATCGCGCTTTTGCCCATTATCGCTTCTAGTACCCCGTCGAGGCGTTTCGCGCCCTGGCAGAGTACAAGTTACCCGATTCTTTCCCCGCTCCGCCTTCGCTTCGATTGAATATACCCGGCATCTCTGTTCTGGATGCCGGGTTTGTGTGGCCCATTTCATCATCAGCGTCCGATGATATCTCTTGCTCGTAAAGCGCAGAGGACTGCGCGCTACGAGCGAGACGTGGGCATTTTGTTTGGCGTCCTGCGCGGCAGGGCGCGGATTATCTGTTACCGTTTGCGAGTGATCTATGTCTGAAATCAACAAACCAAATCCGGATGAAGCACGGTTGCAGCGCCTGCGCAACATCGGCATCATCGCGCATATTGATGCCGGGAAGACGACCACGACCGAGCGCATCTTGTATTACACAGGCAAGACGTATCGCATGGGTAACGTGGACGAGGGGACGACCGTTACGGACTGGATGGAGCAGGAACGCGAACGTGGCATCACGATCCAGTCGGCGGCCATCTCCAGCGAGTGGAAGGGCTACCAGGTTAACCTGATTGATACGCCCGGCCACATTGACTTCACGGCCGAGGTGCAGCGTGCCATGCGTGTGCTGGATGGCGGCATCGTCGTATTCGATGGCGTGGCCGGCGTCGAGCCGCAGTCGGAGACGGTGTGGCGTCAGGCCGACCGCTACGGCGTACCGCGCATCTGCTTCGTCAACAAGATGGATCGCACGGGCGCGGATTTCTGGCGCACGGTGGACATGATCGTGGATCGTTTGCACGCCACGCCGCTGCCGGTGCAGTTGCCGATCGGCTCGGAAGACCTGTTTGCGGGCATGATTGACCTGATGACGATGCAGGCCTGGTCTTTCCCCAACGCGTTGGGCGCCGACCCGGTCGAGATTCCGATCCCCGCAGAGATGCGCCCGCAGGCGGAGGCGCAGCGCGAACAGATGGTGGAGCGCATCGCCGAGACCGACGAAGCGCTGACGGCCAAGTTCCTAGAGGGCGAGGAAATCAGCGAGGCCGAGCTCAAAGCTGCCTTGCGTCGCGCCACGATTGCGAGCGAGCTGGTTCCCGTGCTGTGCGGCACCGCTTTGCGGACCAAGGGCATCCAACTGTTGTTGGATGCGGTGATTGACTATTTGCCGTCGCCGCTCGATGTGCCGGCGGTGAAGGGTGTCAACCCGGACACCGACGAAGAAGAGATCCGTTCCCCGCACCCCGCCGAGCCGACTGCAGCGATGCTGTTTAAGATTCAGGCTGATCCCTTTATTGGCCGGCTGGGTTATGTGCGCGTTTATTCGGGCGTGTTGCAGACCGGGCAGATGTTGATTAACTCGAATAAGGACCGCAAGGAGCGCATGGGGCGGTTGGTTCAGGTGTATGCGGAGAAGCGCCAGGATGTGACCGAGATTCGCGCTGGCGACATCGGCGCGATTGTGGGCATTAAGCAGACCTTCACCGGCGAGACGCTGTGCGACCCTGATCATCCGATCATCCTGGAGGCCATCGAGTTCCCGTCGCCGGTGATTTCGGTGGCGGTGGAGCCGAAGAGCAAGGCCGATCAGGATAAACTATCGAACGCGTTGCAGCGGTTGGCCGAGGAAGACCCGACGTTTGTCGTCAAGCAGGACGAGCAGACGGGGCAGACGGTGATCAGCGGGATGGGTGAGTTGCACCTGGAAGTGCTGGTGGAGCGGATGCGCCGTGAGTTCGGCGTGCAGGCGCATGTGGGTCGCAATCAAGTCGCGTATCGTGAGACTATCACACGCAAGATCGAGCAGGAGACACGCTTCGTTCGCCAGACGGGCGGACGGGGTCAGTTTGCGCACGTGATTATTGAACTGGAACCCACGGCGCGCGGCAAGGGCTTCGAATTTGTGGACAAAGTGACCGGCGGGGCCGTGCCGCGGGAGTTTATTCCTGCGGTCGCGAACGGGATGCGTGATGCACTGAATAACGGTGTGCTGGGCGGCTTCCCGATGGTAGACATCCAGGCGACGCTGACCGGCGGGTCTTTCCATGAGGTTGACAGCTCGGACATGGCGTTCCGGATCGCCGGTTCGATGGCGCTGCGCGAAGGGGCCGAGAAGGCCGGGACCGTCTTGCTGGAACCGGTGATGCGCATCGAAGTGGTCGCGCCGGAGGGTGGGATTGGTGACGTGATCGGTGACCTGGCCTCGCGCCGCGGTCAGATCGAAGGGATGGAGCTGCACTCGCCGGGGTTGCAGACGGTGCGGGCGCTGGTGCCGCTGGCCGAGACGTTTGGTTATGCGACCTCGCTGCGTTCGATGACGCAGGGCCGCGGGACCTTCACGATGGAGTTCGAGCATTACGACATCGTGCCGCAAGAGAAGGCCAAGGCGGCATTGGGGATTTCGTAAGATCTTTTACGGTTTAGCGAGCGGTTTGCAAAATGACGCTGCGGATTTGCCAAACAAGCGTCTCTTGGATAAAATAGATAAGTTGCCGCCGATTGGAAGGAGCGTTTTCGGGCTGTCAGAGTCCGAGAGCGCCAAAGACTCGGAGTGGCATCAGGTGCCTCGCCTGCCAAAGCGATGTGTGAGGCGCCGACGAACAGCGGTTATCAACGGGGCCCGACCTTCATCGGTTGGCTCAGGCTTCGTTTTGCTGCCTCGTCAGCGCCTGTGGGTTGAATGCCCAATGGTCAGCACGAGGCAGTTGTGTTTCCCCTTCGGGGGAGGCGGCCAGGCGGTGCCTGGGTTGCCGATTGCTCAACCGGATGTCTGCCACACCGCAGGCGGAACACTCGTGCAAAAGGAGTTTAGTCATTATGGCGAAGCAGGTATTTGAGCGAACGAAGCCCCATGTCAACGTGGGGACGATTGGGCATATTGATCATGGCAAGACGACCCTGACGGCGGCGATCACCAAGGTGTTGGCGATGCAGGGTGGCGCGGCGTTCCGGGCGTTTGATTCGATTGACAATGCGCCGGAAGAGAAGGCGCGC
>JBBQRS010000044.1:0-37845 GCA_038214535.1 Anaerolineae bacterium | reverse complement strand
GGGGTTGCCCCAGCTCGGGGTGCGCTTATAACAACTCGATTATGGTTTTGCCCGGTCGTTGTGCGCATTCTTTTGCCCATGGCCCGGCGCACTGGTTTGCGCACTACGAGCGAAGACACAGGAGAAACCACTTTGCCACGTTACACGCCGCGCCCGGCGACGGAGGAAATCAACCCGCTGCGCTTCACGCGGCCCGCGCTGATCAGCGAGGAGCAGTCGGCCCGCGTGGACGCGCTTGCGAAGCGCATCCTGCAGGAGGTCGGCATGGAGGTGCGGCACGAGACGGCGCTGGAACGCCTGCGCGCCGCCGGACACCGGGTCGGGGGCAACCGCGTCTTCTTCGAACCGGCCATGGTCGAGGAGCACATCGAGGCGCAGCGGCGCTATCTCGCCGCGCGCGGGCGCGCAGCGCCACCCCCCGATGACGGCTTGCTGCATCTCACCGTCAGTTCCTACACGCTCAACCTGCACGACCCCAATACCGATGCCGTCATCCCGATGACCACCGACGCGCTGATCGAAATGACGAAGTTCATGGATAGCTTCGCCGGTGAGCGGGTCTACGGCGCGCCGCCCGGCATCCCGGTGGACGAGCATCCCGACGTGCAGCCGATCGCACAATATCGCATCGCCGCGCTCTACGCGCGCCAGGGGGCCAACCCCGTGGACCCGACCTCGCCGCTCACCGTCAATTACCTGCTCGATATGGCCGAGGTGATGGGTGAACCGATCCGCGGGCTGCCGGTATACGTGCCCAGCCCGCTGCGTTTCGGCGGCGAGTCTATCGCCGTGGTGCTGGCGTGTATGGACCGGCTGGATCACGTCACCATAGGCAGCATGCCCAGCACCGGCGCGAACGCCCCGATCGAGCCGCTGGGCGCGCTGGCGCTGGCCGCGGCTGAGGTGATCGGCGGGATGATCTGTATGCAGACGCTCACCGACAAGCCCGTCACGTTCCACGCGGAGATTTTCCCCTTCGATCTGCGCGCGGGGGCGCAGGTCTTCGGCTCGCCCGAAAACCTGCTCGATCAGATGTTGTCCATGGACCTCAACCGCTTCTACGGCCACCAGACGAGCGGCGCGCCGGGCAACATCCACGTGATGTCGAAGATCCCCGACCTGCAATCGGCCGCCGAGAAGGCCGCGATCATGGCCGTGGGCGCGCACCTGGGGGCGCGCTGGTTCGGCTCCGCGGGCACGCTCAGCCTGGATGAGATCTTCAGCCCGACCCAGCTCATCCTCGACTGCGAAATCCGCGATTGGGTGCAGCGCGCGATCCGCGGCGTAGACCTGACCGACGCCGAAGACGACGCGTGGATCGAAGAGATTCGCGCGGGCATCGTGCGGGGGTTCATGGGGTTGGACAGCACGCTGGGTGACTACATGCGGTCGAAGAACGAGCTAAACCGCGGCACGACCTGGTATCCACGCCACTTCCAACGCGCGGCCATCGGCGCGTGGGTCAAAGCTGGGCAACCGAGGTTGGAAGACCGGCTGCGCGCGGAGGTCGCCGAACGGATCGCGCGCCACGAGTACGAGCTGGATGCGTCCCGCCGTGACCAGGTGGAGCGCATCTATCAGACAGCGCGCGCCGCTGTGACAGAGAATTAGCACCGAATTACGCGAAGTATCCATCCGAAAACTGCACGGCGCCCCTTCGTAGTGACGGCTTCAGCCGTTATGCTACCCTAACGGCTGAAGCCGTCACTACGAAGGGAAAGACATGATGATCTGGGAATATTCGGATAGATTTGAAGATTCTTTCGTGCAATTCGCGTAATTAGGTGCAGGAAAAGAGTGAATCATGCGCCTGACCGTCCTTGAACCCGAAGCCCTTGACCGGCTGCACGACGCCTCGCTGGAAATATTGCGCACCGTGGGCGTGCGCGTGCCGCATCCCGAGATGCTGCGCCTGTTCCGCGAAGCCGGGGCCGATGTGGATGCGAATACAGAGATCGTGCGCATCCCCGAGGCGGTCATCGAGGGCTGCCTGGCGACGGCGGGCAAGCAGTTCACGCTCTACGGGCGCGACCGGGACAAACAGGCCGCGTTCGGGGTGGGCAAACGCAACTACAATACCTCAGGCGGGCAGGCGCTGTGGCTGACGGACGACAGTCGCGAACGGCGTTATGCCACATTGCCCGATGTCGAGACGGCGGCGCGCATCGGGGACGCGCTGCCCCGCATCACCGTGGTCGGCGCGATGGCCGATCCGCACGAGATTCCGGCGAGTTATCGCTGCGTCGAGGTGGCTGCGACGCTGCTCAAACACACCCGCAAGCCGATCCTCTTCTTCTTCAACGACCGCCCCTCGGCCCGCTACGTGCTGGAGGTGTTGGCCGCGGTCGCGGGCAGCGAGGCGGACGCCGCGCGCTATCCGGCGGTCTTTCCCTTCCTCGAACCGATCAGCCCGCTCAAGTTCCCCTTCCACGGCATTGACCTGCTCTTCGAGACGGCGCGCTTCTCGCTGCCCGTCCCCATCGGCCCGATGGCGCAAGTGGGCGCGACCGCGCCGGGGACGCTGGCCGGTACGCTGGCGCAGGAGAACGCCGAAATCCTGGCGGGCGTCTGCATCACCCAGCTCATCAAGCCGGGGCTGGCCGTATGCTACGGCGGCATCCCTCACGCCTTTGACATGCGCACCACGCAGATGATCTTCGCGGGGCCGGAACAGGCGCTGATGGCCGTGGCGATGACGCAGATGGGCAAGCGTTATGGGCTGCCTGTTTATGTCAACGTCGGCCTCACCGACAGCAAGCTCCCCGACGGGCAGGCGGGCATCGAGTCGGCCAGCACGCTGCTATCGGGCGCGCTGGCGGGGGCCGACATCTTCGGCCACCTGGGGATCGGCGGCGTGGATCAGGGCGCGTCGCTGCCGATGCTGCTGTTGCAACACGAGTTGATCGGCTACATCGAGCGCATCCTCGGCGGGATCGAGGTGAGCGACGCGACGCTGGGGCTGGACGTGATCCGCGAGGTGGGGCACGACGGGCAATTCCTGGCGCAGCCGCACACGGTGCAGCACTTCCGCAAGGAGCTGTGGTTCCCGCAACTGCTGGATCGCAACTACTGGTCCACCTGGCTGGAAGGGGGCGGCAGCGACCTGCACGCCCGCGCCGTCGCCGCGAAGGATACGCTGCTGGCGCGACACACGCCGGAGCCGCTGGATGAGGCCATCAGCCGCGAACTGGATCGGATTGTGGCGAGCGCGCGGGCGGAGTTGTAGCGCACTCCCTCACCCTGACCCTCCCCGGATTACCGGGGACACTGTCTCCCAGTGGGAGAGGGAACCGGACATCCCTTCGCGGTCTTCGTGCTTCGCGATCTTCGTGCTCCTTCGCGTCTTCGTGGTCCAAACGCCTCGCGTCTCACTCCTTTTGCCTCCCCGCGCAGCCCGTGCTAAACTACACAAAGTAATCTCGCTTTTAATTGACAGCGAGGAATATGTCCCCAGGCATAGATGCAGCAAAGCGGGTTGATGACTCATCAAATTTCATTAAGGGCAAACGGACGAACCTATCCGTTAGCGGCATTGCACGTTCTCGCAATGCTGATTTTCATTCTCATGTTCTGGCCATCCGGTCTGGACCGGCCGTTGACCGGGCTGATGGGACCGCTCGCGACCAGGAATGTGGCCCTGTCATCCGGCGGACGCGACGCCTGGAGTGCCGGCATGGCCTATGCCGATCGTGTTGCTCCTGATGCGACTTCGGATCTGACCTCGCATCTCTTGCATTATTGGCCCATGAACGAACCGGGCGCGATGGATGTGCGCGTTGACCTGGTGGGCGCACTGGACGCGACGCCCAGCGGTAACGGTGTGCCGGCAACGACAGGTCACATCTATCGCCACGCAGCGTATTGGGATGGCAGCGAAGCAGATTGGTTGGTAATCCCAAAAGAGGACTATACCGGCACGGACATTGACGTGACCGGGCATGTCCCACGCACCTACGCCGTCTGGCTCTATCCCGTGGGCGATTACAGCGGCGTAATCGGCTTCTACGATATGATCTGGTCGCGCGAGGAGGGGTGTGGGCGCGGCGGCGAGCAGCTTTTCCTCAATCGCGAAGGCGGGGCAATTTACATCGTCAACAATGGCGACCCGACCAACCCGCAGAACGCTCTGTGCGACGGCTTGCCGGGCTTGCAGCAAAACGCGTGGAACCTGGTGTTCTTCACACATGACCCGGATAAAGACCAGGTCCGTTCACACGTCTACCGACCTGTGGGGATGATGCCCGAAGATAGCGCCAACTGGGATCAGGGGCTATTCTCAATCGTGGATAGCCCGGTCGTCGAGGGCTACGCGGAAGACTTGCGGATCGGCGGCGTGTCGCTGCGCTACAACCAGCCTCGTAACGCGCATTTCGCGATGGGGCCGCTGATGGTGTTCGACAAGGTCTTGGATTTCACGGAGAAGGATACGTTGTGGAATAACGACAACGGTTTGTCCTATGACGAGATGGGCGATGCGGGTCATATCACGCCCACAGTCACATTTACGGTGACATCCACTGCGACGGCCACAACTATCGCAACAGCAACCAGCACGCCGACCGCTACGACGACAGCAACCATCACACCGACCGCTACGACGACAGCAACTAGCACACCGACGGCTACGGCAACAGCAACCAGCACACCGACGGCCACGGTCACAGCAACCAGCACGCCAACGGCTACTACGACAGTAACCAGCACGCCACCCGGGCTGCGGCTCTATCTGCCGCTGATCACGACCGAGTCGCACGTGGACCGATATACTCGATTACGCCATGCCACAGGAGATGAATAGGAGAATCAGTATGGCTTATCAGACCCCAACAAAGACGCCGCGGCGACACCGTGCGCTGATCACACTGCGCATCCTCGGCGCGCTGATCCTTTTCATCCTCCTGCCCTCCGGCGGGCTGGCCGCGCAAGGACCGACCACCCGGGTCATGCTGCCGTTTGTCGCAAATGGCAGCCAGGCCAGCCAGCAGTTCCGCGGCAACGTGACCTATATGGGGACGCCGCGAGCGGACCTGCTGGTAGACCTCTTGCGGATCAACGGCGCAACGGAGGAAATTGTACAGTCCGTGCGCACCGGGACAGACGGCGGGTTTGAGTTCCAGAATCCGCCCACGCTGCCGGGGGGCCAACAATATCGTGTGCGCTACGCCGCCGAGCGAAACGGGCTGACCGAACCCTACCTGGGCTCCTTCCGCTGTCGCGACGTCACAACCTATCCCACGCTGAATGACTTAACCTGCAACTTCGATATCTCAGGGTTGGAGACGACGCTGCCGCCGGGTCAGGCGCTGGTCGCAACACCGCACACGTTCACCTGGGCGGCCAGACCTGCCGCGCCCGGTGAAACGTATGCGTTCTATCTGGAGCCTGGGACCGGAAGCGCATGGTCCAGCGGCAACCTGGGCAGGGTCGGATCATATCAACTCACGAACCTGCCGGGCGGCTTCACGAACAACGTGCGCTACAAATGGTACCCCGTTGGTACCCCGTCGGCGAAACCTCTTTCGGCTGGGCGTTTCCCTATCGGCGCCCGTTCGTATGGTTTGGGGCATATCAGGACAACTTCTCAGACCCTGCTTCTGGTTGGCCCACCGCAGACACGCCGGAAATTATCCAGGATTACATTAGCGGCGAATATCGCATCATGCCGAAGCTCACCGATGCTTCGGGCTGGGCGTTAGCGCCCGTGCGCGCGGAGAACTACGCGATCACAGTGGATACGCGCTCGGTATCCAGCCCGCCCGGCTGCTCGGGTTTGATCTTCGGTGACAATTGGAGTACCGATCATCACTACTATCTCTTCTGGGTTGACCCGGTAGATGGTGAATTCGCGCTGGTCAAAGGGCTTGGCGCCAGCTCGGTTGTCTTGCGCGACTGGACCAAGAGCAGCGCGATCAAGGATGGCCCCAATTTCCTGAAGGTTCAACGCTTGCAAGATCGGATCGAATTTGTTGTCGGCGATCAGAAGGTTGCGGACCTGTACGACGGCGACTTCCGCGGGTTTACCGGCGTGGGCGTGGCCGCCTGGGCCTGCTGGCAGGGTCCGGCAGATATGCGCTTCGACCACTTCCACGTCACACCGATCACGGCCAGGGAAATCTGGACGAGCGACCGCGGAGAGTCAGCCCCGGCGACAGAGTCGTCAAACACCGCGCGGGGCGAAAAGGCCCGCCTTGCAGACCCGTCTTTCGTTCTCAAGTAGACGTAGTAGGAGGATCAACATGGTTCATCAGACCCCGTCAAAGACGACCCGGCGACATCGTGTCCTGATCACGCTGCGCATCCTCGCGGCGCTGATCCTCGCCCTCATGCTTCTGCCCTCCGGCGGGCTGGCCGCCCAGGAGCCGCCCCCCGTCACCACGCCGCCGCCGGCGATGGTAGAGCCTCCACCGGCGGAGACGCCCTCGCTGGGCGACTACCTCAACCCCGACGGCACGCTCGATCTGCCGCCGGGCCTCTCCGGCAGCCTCGATCCGGCGGGTTATCAACTCGTTAGCGGGCCGGACGAAGCGCCGCGCTTCGCGCCCGCCGCAGCGGATGCGACCGACCTCAACGGCGCGGTCAAAGCGTTGGCGTTCGATGGTTCCGGCGTGCTTTACGCGGGCGGTGATTTCTCCGCTGCGGGCGCGACGGCGCTCAACCACATGGCGCGCTGGGACGGCGCGGCGTGGCAACCACTGGGTTCAGGGTTGAACGGATCCGTGCTCGCGTTGGCGTTCGGCTCCGATGGCAGCCTCTTCGCTGGCGGCGCGTTCAGCACGGCGGGCGGCGCACCAGCCGCGAACATCGCGAAATGGAACGGCTCTGCGTGGTCGGCGCTCGGCTCCGGCATCGGCGGCCCCGTGTATGCCATCGCCTTTGACGGCGCAGGCAACCTCTACGCAGGCGGCGAGTTTGCCTCAGCTGGCGGCAGCCCCGCCAACGGCATCGCAAAGTGGAACGGCTCGACCTGGTCGGCGCTGGGCAGCGGCGTGAGCGGCCTGGACTATCCCAACGTCGGCGCGCTGCTCTGGGACGGCGGACAGCTTTACGCGGGTGGACGCTTCGTCACTGCAGGCGGCGTCACGGTGAATCACGTCGCGCGCTGGGATGGCGCGACATGGAACGCCCTCGGCGGCGGCGTGGGAGACGGCGTGAGCTACGCCGGGGTCTATGCCCTGCTCAAGGACAACACCGGTGGGATCGTGGCCGCCGGGGACTTTCCGAAAATCGGCGCGACCAACGCCGGTTCCATCGCCCGCTGGAACGGCTCGACCTGGCAGCCGCTCGGTTCCGGCGTCAGCGGCTGGGTGTGGGACCTCGCGAAGGACGGCGCGGGCAATCTCTACGCGGGCGGGCAGTTCGCCACCGCGGGCGGCGTCACGGTCAATCACATCGCGAAGTGGAACGGATCGGCCTGGGCGGCCCTGGGCGCGGGGATGAATGCCGCAGTTTACTCGCTGGCGAAAGACCCGGGTTCCAGGCTGATCGCAGGAGGTGCATTCACAAGTCCGGCCAACTATATCGCCCGTTGGAACGGCACAGCATGGACGGCCATGGGCGCAACAGCGCCCGGATCGCGGCTCTATGTCAAGTCAGGAGCAACGGGAGGTTGCTCCACCTGGGCGTCAGCCTGCGAATTACATATGGCATTACGCAGAGCTCTGCCCGGAGCTGAGATTTGGGTCGCTGGAGGATCCTACATCCCGAGCGAGCGCGTTGACTTCGCCGACACCACCAGCGCTACTTTCTACTTGCCCGGTGGAGTGAGGCTTTATGGCGGCTTTTCCGGAACCGAAGCCAGCCAGGATCAGCGCAATTGGCAGACAAATCTCACCATTCTGAACGGCAATAGCGCCGTGCGGTCAGTGCTGACGTTGGAGAGCGCGCCCGCCGAGACTCAAATAGACGGCTTCATCATCACGGGAAGCACCTCGCCCGGACCGCCTGCGCCAAGTCTGGCCGCAGCAATGTACATCCGCAGCGGCAATGTCTTGCTTCAACATCTGGTCTTCACGGGCAACTCAGGACATCGAGGCGGTGGATTACACAACGATAGCGGCACTCTAGTGCTCAAAGATGTTTCGTTCCAAAGCAACACGGCCCGTCTTCAGGGAGCAGGCATAGACAACGTCAACGGCGCGCTTACGCTAGAAGATGTTCAGTTCACGGGCAACCGAACCGAATACTACAATGGAGCAGGCATCGCGAACCAAACTGGTGCTTTGACGCTGACCGATGTCGTGTTTCAGGACAACATAGCCAACCTTAGAGGCGGAGGCCTCATGAATGGAGACGGAAGGCTATCCCTTAAGAACGTCGTGTATCATGCCAACCAGGGCGATGAGGGAGGTGGTATGTACAACGAGTCTGGACCTGCCACTCTGCAACACGTAACATTTAGGGGAAATACTGCTTTATTTGGTGGAGGCGGCATGTATGGTCCTGGTGACCTTGAAGAAGTGACATTTGATCACAACAGCACCGCCTATGGAGCTGCCGGTGCCGGTGGAGGAATGGCCTCTCGGAATGCTACACTACACAACGTACAATTTACTGGCAACCGAGCTGACTCAGGGGGCGGCGGTCTCGCGTGCAACGCCTGCACACTCGAGGGAGTAACTTTTGAAAACAATTGGTCCCGCTATGGCGGTGGCGGCATGAGTGGGTCAGGCTCACTGACTGATGTGCAATTCATCGGCAACAGTTGCTCGCACGACGGTGGTGCAATGTACGGATATGGAAACCTGACTAATGTTGTCTTTCTTAACAACACGGCCCAGTATGGTGGCAGTGGAATGGTCAGTACTGGCGTGACGCGTCTCACCAATGTGAGCTTCAATTCAAATCGGATCTGGTCTGAGAGTGGGGGTGTCGGTGGCGCGCTGGCGATTTTCCGTGACTCTCCTGCGCCCATACTTACGAATGGCATCCTATGGGGAAATGTAGCTCCCAATGGAACCCAAATCTATAGTTATTCTGGGACACCAGCAGTCGTATCGTACAGCGCCATCCAGCATGGATACCCCGGAGCGGGCAACATTGACGCCGACCCATTGTTTGTTGATCCAACGAACAACGACCTTCGCCTCAAAATCGGATCACCGGTGATTGACGCGGGCGACTCTAGCATCCTGCCGCCAGGAATCACAACCGATTTGGATGGCAATCCCCGTATATCCGGCTCAGCAGTCGACATGGGCGCATACGAGTTTCAACAAACGCCGCCAACAATGACGCCTACGGCAACGGCAACCGCTACTGCGACTGCCACGGCAACGGCAACCGCTACATCCACAGCGACGGCGACTTCTACCGCCACGGCTACAGCGACGCCAACCGCCACAGGCACAGTCGCGCCACCGACAGTTACGCCCACCGCGACGGCGACACAGCCGCCTCCCGCGCTGCGGATCTACCTGCCATTGATCACAAAGGAGTAGGTGGAGAATGTAGGGGCGGGGTTTCCCCGACCTTGCAGCATCATGGATCTCGCCCGTAGGGGCGGGGAAACCCCGCCCCTACGGGTATCAATTCCCGCAATTCGGTGCAAAAAAATCAGCCCTACTCACTGACCACAGGCACGCGGCGGGATAGGCCGCTGCGTTCGGCGATGCGCGCGAGGTAATACAGCCCCACCATCGCCAGGTTCGCCGCGGCGATGAGCCCCGCCGCGGCGAACGGCCCTCGCCCCGTCAGCAGTACGCCCTGGAGCCACGGGATCACCATGCCGCCCAACCCGCCGAAGAGCATCGTCAGCGCGGCGGCCTTGCCGGCGGCGCTGGGGAAGTCCGCGGTGATGATGGCGATGATCACCGGGAAGATTGGGCCGTAACTCACGCCGATCAGCAGGATCGCGGCGATGCTCAGCGCGAGGTTGCCGCCCCCCACCACCAGCAGCACGCCGCCTGCCGCCGCAAGCAGCAGACATGTCAGCAGCATCCCCCAGCGCGGTATCCGATCACCCGCGACGGCCCCGATCAGCCGCCCCACGGTGAGCGCGACCCAGAAGCCCGACGTGCCCAGCGCAGCCAGCGCCAGCGGCAGCGATGAGGTCTGCGTCAGATAGACTGCCGTCCAGCCGTTCATGCCGCTCTCCGCGCCGACGTAGAGGAAGAGCAGGACGGCGAAGACCCACACCAGTCCGGTCGCGTAGACGTTGCGGCGCGGCGTGATCTCCGCGGGGAGCGAGGCCGACGAGCCGTGGCCGCGCGGCAGCAGGTAGAAGAGCAACGGCAGCGCGATCATGAAGACCACCGGCCCGGCCCAGATCGCCGGGATGGCGGTATCCGCGCGGCGCAGCGTCAGGCTGGCGATCACCGGGCTGAGCACCGCGCCCAACCCGAAGAAGAGGTTGAGCAGGTTCAGCGCCCACACGCTCCGCGCCGGGTAAGTCGTCGCGACCATCACGTTGAAGCCCACGTCCAGCGCGCCAAAACCCAGCCCGGCCAGCGCGGTCACTACGAAGAGCAGGGGCAGCGACGGCGCGACCGATACGGCCAGCATCCCGACGATGAGTATGACCATGCCGGTCAACAGCACGGGGCGCGCGCCCAGGCGGTCGAACAGCGGGCCGGACACCGCCTGCGCCGTGACGGAACCCGCGAACATGGCGGTGAAAATGCCGCCGAGCATCGCCAGCCCCGACCCGGTACGCGCGGCCAGCTCAGGCAGCGCGGGGCCAAGCGACGACGCCACCATGCCAAGCGCCAGGAATGAGAGGAACGAGACGGCAAGCAGCGCGCGGCCGCTGCCTTTAATTTGGGTGGACATTGTGTATGCCTTCGTGTGATCTTGCGCGACCGAGCCAGTTTACCCCATTTTGCGATGCTGGCGAATTCAGCGGGGACAGTTGTATAATAAGCGCATGAGTACAGCGCTTACACCGGTCGCCGACAAAAAACAAGTCCTGGCCGTTATCAAAGATCATCGGCCAAGACTCCGCGCCCTGGGTGTGAACCGTCTGGGGCTGTTCGGCTCCTTCGTGCGCGGCGAGCAAAGTCCCGACAGTGATATTGACTTCCTCGTGGAGTTCATTCCCGGTCAAAAACCTTCGATCATTTCATGACGCTGGGATTCTTACTTGAAGACCTATTGCAGCGTCGGGTAGAACTTGTCACGCCAGAATCTCTGAGTCCATATATCGCACCGCATGTTCTGCGCGAGGTTGAGTATGCAACCGTCGCCGGTTGAGTCCCTGTCCATAAAACGTCACTTGTTGCACTGCAAAGGTTATCCTATAATATACGCATGACCGTGGAATCCCAGCCCAAACAGAGTTGGCATACACCAGCGATCCGTATAGCATTACGTGACCTTCGCACGGGGCTGACAGAACATTACGGTTCGGACAGCCCATCCCTGGTCGTGTACGGTTCACACGCACGCGGGGATGCCACGAAAGACTCCGATCTTGATGTTCTGCTCGTATACAACCATCCTGTTTCACCATCGCTTGAAATCGCACAACTGGTGTATCTTCTGGCTGATCTGAACATCCGTCACGATTTGCTTATCTCAATTCTGCCCGTCAGCGCCGAAGACTTCCGGAAAGCAAAAGGCCCTTTTTGGCGCAATGTGCGGCGTGAGGGAGTGACGGTCAATGTCCGATAATGAATTGTTGATTGTAAAATCAGAACGCGCCCTTGCCGCTAAAGTCTGGTTGAAAGCCCACCCGCAGTAACTTTCTACCCCGCCGTATCCACCACCACCTTCAGCGCCTGGCCTGAGCGCATCAGCGCGATGCCGTCTTCGAGGCGCGCGAGCGGGACGTGGTGCGTCGCCAGCCGGCCCGGATGCAGGATGCCGCTCTCCAGCAGTTGCACGGTCTGCGGGAACGGATTGAGCCCGACGAACGCGCCGACCACCGTCAGGTCGTAGCGCGTGATGGTGTACTGATGGACCGCGGGATGATCGTGTGCGCGCAGGCCGAAGAGCAGCACCGTCCCCGCGCGGCGCGCCAGCCCGATAGCAACGTCTATCTGATTGCCAACCGCGTCTACCACGACGTCGCAGCCAATCTCGGTCAGGTCGAGCACGGCCTGCCTAGCGTCCGTCTCGCGCGGGTTGATCACGTGATCGGCCAGCGCGCGCGCCTGCTCGATCCGGTACGAGCCCGTAGCCAGCATGATGATCGTCCCCGCGCCCAGCGCCCGATACATCATGGCGAAGAGCGCGCCCATCGGCCCCGCGCCGATGATCGCCACGCGGTCGCCGGGGCGCACGGGGGCGCGCTGCACTGCCCCCACGACGCACGACAACGGCTCGAAGAAGACGGCATCCTCATCGGACACGGCGTCACTGATGTAATAAAGCGCCGATTCCGGGGCGCGCAAATAAGGTGCGAACGCACCGTCCAGCGTCGTGCCGATCGTGCGATAGTCCTCACACTGGTTGTCCAGCCCGCGGCGGCAATAGCGGCAGCGCCCGCAGGTGACGCGCGGGGCAATCGCAACGCGGTCGCCCACTTCAAGGCTGCGCACGCCCTCGCCGGTCGCGACCACCACGCCCACCCCCTCGTGGCCCAGCACGATGCCGGGCAAGGCCTTGTGCGCGGGCGGCACGGCCAGGATATTGAGATCGGTGCCGCAAATGCCACACGCCTTGACCGCCACGATCACATCGTCGGGCGCTTCGGGCCGCGGTACGGGCCGTTCCTCATAAACCAGCTTCCCCTCACCGGCGAACACCGGCGCTAACATCATCTCAGTCATTGCATGCTCCTGAGTCTTCACCACGAAGGAGCGAAGAAACGAAGATTTTTATATTTCTTCTTCGTGCCTTCGTGCCTTCGTTCCTTCGTGGTGAAGTTTTAGGTCGTCAGCAGATAGGCCAACACGCTATCCAGGTCATTGCAGTACGCGTGGCAGAGGGCGCGCGCGTCGCTCGCCTCAATGTTGCCGCCGGATACGCCGATGGGGGCGAAGCCCGCCAGCCGCACCGCGCAGACCCCCGCGCCGCTGTCCTCAATGCCGACGACCGTCGCGCGTTCCTCGAACGGGATGCCCAGCCCGATGCGCGCGGCCTCCGCATAGAGCCACGGGTGCGGCTTCGGCGGCAGCTCGCCCAGCGTGCCGGGCCCGCCCTGCCCCACGATAGTCCCTGCCGTGATGATCGCATCGTAGAACGTGGCGGGGTCGCCCAGCCCCATCACCCGGAACGCCGCGACGATCTCGGGATACGCCTTCTCGTACAGCCCGGACGTCACCAGCGCGACCTTGATCTCGCGCGCCTTCAGCGCCAACAGAAACTCGCGCAGTCCCGGCGCGGGCGTGAAGGCATCGGCGCGACCCTGCCCCTCCAGGATGGCCGCCATCTCTCGCCGCGTGAACTCGAAGTAGATCGCCCGCGCCGCCTCTACGGTGCAACCCGGCGCGTACTTGCGGATGCCATACTGGAGATGCTCGGAGACGCTGTGCCCGGAGACGTGCGGCAGGTCGGCCTCTTCCAGCGCAAAGCGGGGGTCGCCGATCAGTTCGCCAACCGTCCGCTCGATGATCCAGACCCAGAAGGCCTCGCTGTGGACGCTGGTCCCGTCCAGGTCCATCAGCACCGCGCGGATAGGGCGCGCAACCGCGACCGGATGCACGGGGTAGTACGCGGGGTAGCCCAGCGCGGAGCGGACGTGCGCCAGCGTGTGATGCGCAAAGGCGACGAACTCCACCTTGCCGTCGCCGGTCGCCGCGATGGTCGTCACGCCGTCCGCGCCGGCGCGGAAACGCCCGTCCGCGGTTGACGGCAGCGGGCGCAGGCCCGCGTCGTCATCGAATGCGCCGAGATCGGGGAACATAAGCGTTGAAGTCACGCGCCTATTGTGGCCCATTTGCGACGGGGCGTCAACACGCGCGATGGGAAACACAGCAACGGATATAAACGGGTAAGCGGATGTGCCCGCAAGCCTATCCGCTTATCCGCTTCCATCCGCTGCACCCGCGTCCCAACCCGCGCACCGGTTCGCATCTGAGGATGCGAACTCCGCATCAGAACATCCGCTTACCCGCTTCCATCCGTTGCGCCGCCCTTGTGTCATCGGCGCGCCGGGTGTAAAATAGCCCCGTCGTGCAAACCCTCTTCCGCGCTTACAGCTATCTCCGCCCCTATCGGCGGCACGTGGCGGGGTCAATCATCACGCTGATCCTGATTGACGCCGCCATGTTGGTGACCCCGCAAATCATCCGTTACGGCGTAGATACCGGTATCGGCCAGAGCGATTTGCGCGCGCTGTACGTCGCCGCGGCTCTGCTCTTACTGGTCACGTTTGGGCGCGGGGTGCTGACCTACTTCCAGATGCGCTGGATCGAGGTTCAGTCGCAGGGCGTCGCGTATGACCTGCGCAACGCGATTCACGCGCGGCTGGCGGCGCTCTCCTTCTCCTATCACGACCGGGCGCAGACGGGGCAACTGCTCTCGCGGGCCAGCCAGGACGTCGAGCGCATCCGCTTCCTCACCGGCCGCGCCACGTTGCGGCTGGTGGAGGGCGCGGTGTTGCTGGTCACTACCTCGATTGTGCTCCTGATCATGAACCCGCAGCTCGGCTTCCTGACCCTGCTGACCCTGCCGCTGCTGGTCTACCGGGCGATCACCTTCAGCAAGACCATCCGCCCGCTCTCGCTCTCCATCCAGAATCAACTCGGCGTGATCACCACCCTGCTGGAGCAGAACCTGCGCGGGGCGCGCATCGTCAAGGCGTTCGCGCAGGAAGATGCGGAGATCGAACACTTCGACGCTGCGAACACCGTCTGGCGCGAGCTCTCCATCCGCTCCGCGCGCATCGAGGCCGTCCGCGCGCCGCAACTGATCCTGATCTCCAACATCAGCACGGTGATGGTGATCGGCTACGGCGGATTACTCTTCATTCGCAACCAGCTCACGCTGGGTGAACTGGTCGCTTTCACCACCTATCTGGGGCAGTTGGCGAACCCGGTGCGCATGTTCGGCATGATCGCGCCGGTGGTGGGCATGGCGATCTCCTCCGCCGAGCGCGTCTTCGAGATCCTTGACGCGCGCTCCGCGGTGGAAGAAGCGCCCGACGCCATCCCTTTACCTCCCGTCGAGGGCCACGTCCGCTTCGAGAATGTCTCTTTCTCCTATTTCGGTAAGCATCTGGTACTGGACAACGTGACACTCGAAGCCTGCCCCGGCCAAGTGATCGCCCTGCTGGGCACCACCGGTTCGGGCAAGTCCACCATCATCAACCTGATCCCGCGCTTCTATGACCCCACCGACGGACGTATCACCGTGGATGGTTACGATCTGCGCGACGTGACGCTGGAAGCGCTGCGCGCGCAGATCGGCATCGTGTTGCAGGAGACGACCCTCTTCGCGGCGACCATCCGCGAGAACATCGCCTTCGGCCGGCCCGACGCCACCGAGGAAGAGATCATCGCGGCGGCGAAAGCCGCGCAGGCGCACGCGTTCATCAGCGCGATGCCGGAAGGCTACGACACGCCGGTGGGCGAGCGCGGCTCCACGGTGTCGGGCGGGCAGAAACAGCGCATCGCCATCGCCCGCGCCCTGCTGATGAACCCGCGCATCCTGATCCTCGACGATGCGACTTCCAGCGTGGACTCGGACACCGAGGCGCTGATCCAGAAGGCGCTGGACCGGTTGATGGAGGGCCGCACGTCCTTCGTGATCGCGCAACGGCTCAGCACCGTGCGCCGCGCCGACCTGATCCTGGTGATGGAGAACGGCCGCATCGCCGCGACGGGCCGGCACGAGGAGTTGCTGCGCTCGTCGGGGCTATATGCAGACATCTATCACCGGCAATTACGCATCACGGAGCCGGATGCCGCCGAGCAACCGGCCGTGGAAGCGCAGGAGGCCGCCTCATGACCTTCTCGATGGGCGGCTCGGGCATGAGCGGCGGCCCCGGCCAGATGCTGAGCGCGTTCGGCGAGGCCGACGGCAAGGCGTTCGACCCGCGCATTGCCAAGCGGCTGCTGGTTTTCTTGAAACCCTATCGCGCGGCCATGGCCGGGGCGCTGATCCTCATGCTGGCCGCCTCCGGCATCAGTCTCGCCGTGCCCTATCTGGTGAAAGTTGCGATTGACGGCCCGATGACGCAGCGCGAAGTGCCCGGGTTGGTGCGCATCACGCTCATGCTGCTGGCGGCCTTCATCGCGCTCTACGTCGCCTCCGTAGGGCAGCGTTATCTGCTGGCCTGGGTGGGGCAAAACGTGCTGGCCCAGTTGCGCGGCGACCTGTTCCGCCACTTGCAGGCGCTACAACTCGGCTATCACGACACGCATATCGTCGGCGTCACCGTTTCACGTGTCGTCAATGACGTAGAGGTGATCAATCAGTTCCTCTCGGAGGGGCTCGTCACGCTGGTGGGCGACGTGATCCTGCTGATCGGCATCATCGCCGTGATGCTCGCCATGAGCCCGCAGTTGGCGTTGATTTCCTTCAGCGTGCTGCCGCTGATGCTGCTGGTGACGATCTGGTTTTCGCGGCGCGCGCAGGTGGCGTTCCGCAACACCCGGCAGCGCGTGGCCGCGCTGATCGGCAACCTGGCCGAAGACATCTCCGGGATGCGCGTGATCCAGGCGTTCGCACAGGAAGACGCGTCGCAGGATCGCTTCGACGAGGTGAACCGGGCCAACCGCGATGCGCACGTGGAGGCGATGTCGCTCTCCTTCATCTTCCTGCCGGCCGTGGAGTTCCTGGCGATGCTGGCGACGGCCAGCGTGCTGCTGTTCGGCGGCATCGGCGTGATCCGCGGCGCGCTGACGGTGGGCGTGGTGGTGGCGTTCCTGGCCTACGTGGCGCGCTTCTTCCAGCCCATCCGCGAGCTGAGCCAGCTTTACACGACCATGCAAACCGCGGTGGCAGGCGGCGAGCGCGTCCTGATGTTGATGGATACGCCGATCACGGTGGCCGACCCGCCCGACGCGGCCGAGATGCCGGCGGTGGAAGGCGCGGTCGCGTTGACCGATGTCTCCTTCGCCTATCGCGGCGACCGGCGTGTCCTGCACGGCGTAGACCTGACCATCGCGCCGGGGCAGACGGTGGCGCTGGTGGGGCCAACGGGCGCAGGCAAGACCTCCATCGCCAACCTGATCGCGCGCTTCTACGACGTCACCGAGGGCGCCGTCACGATTGACGGCCACGACGTACGGGCGGTGTCACAGGAATCGTTGCGACGCCAGTTCGGGCTGGTGCCGCAAGACCCGTTCCTCTTCTCCGGCGCGGTGGCCGACAACATCCGCTACGGCCGGCCCGACGCGACGCAAGAAGCCGTGGAGTACGCGGCGCGGCTCGCCAACGCCCATGAGTTCATTCTGCGGTTGCCGGACGGCTATGAAACGCAGGTACAGGAGGGCGGCGCGAACCTCTCCGTGGGGCAGCGGCAACTGATCTGCATCGCGCGCGCCCTGCTCGTCGAGCCGCGGATCATCATCCTCGATGAAGCGACCTCCAGCGTGGACACCATGACCGAGGCGCTGATTCAAGATGCGCTGGGCACTCTGCTGGAGGGGCGCACCGCGGTCGTCATCGCGCACCGGCTCAGCACCATCCGCGACGCCGACATCATCTGTGTGGTCGAAGACGGGCGCATCGTCGAGCAGGGCAAGCACGACGACCTGCTGGCCCAAGATGGGCTGTATGCCTCGCTCTACGCGACACAGGGCTTGGCAGAGTAGAGGCTCATCACGTGCAACGCACCTACGAGGTGCGTTGCACGTCACGCGAGTTGATAAGCGACCGCCAGCAGGTGATCGGCCGCGCCGCGGATGGATGGGTCGCGGGCGATGCGCCAGGTGTAGTCGCACCAGTAGTCCCACGCCGCGCCGTCTAAATCATTGATCCCCATTTGCTCGATCCGGCTCAGGATCCCTTCGACCCCCAGGATCGCCTCACACGTCAGTCCTGCCTCCTCCAATAGCGGCGCAACTTCGTCCGGGTGTGTATAGTAGGCGACGAAGCCCTGCTCGCGCGCGCCCTCATGCCCGTCCCGCTCGATCCCGGCGAAATGAGAATCATGGAGCGGCCGCTCCGGGTCGTTGGCGGCAAAATAGCGATGCGCCGCGAAGCGCGGGATGAAGGAGGCAAACAGCGGGCCGCCGGGCTTGAGCACGCGCGTCGCCTCACACACCGCCTGCACGCGGTCGGCCCGCGCGAGCAGATGATAGAGTGGCCCCATCAGCAGCACGGCGTCGAACGCGCCCTCGGGATAGCGCGACAGATCGAGCGCGGTGCCCTGCTCGACAGCTTCCAGCGCGACGCCGGCCTCGGCGGCCTTGACGCGCGCCAGCGCCAGGTTGCCCTCCGACAGATCGAACAGCGTAACGCGATAGCCGCGTCGCGCCAACTCGACCGCATAGCGCCCCGGCCCGCCGCCGCAATCCAGCAGGCGCGCCGGCGGGGGCGGCAACCACGTCTCCAGCGCGCGCAGGCTGATCGCGAACTCCATGCGGTGGCGATCCATGCGATCCCACTCATATTGCGGATCCGAGTCATAAATCCGCAACACGGCGGCAGTCTCCGGCGGGGCGATGCGTTCGGTCACTCTGCGCTCCTGAGAATGGACAGGATTTACAGGACGAACAGGATAGGAAAAAGAAATCCTGTTCGTCCTGTAAATCCTGTCCGGTCGTTGAGCTTATGATACAATACTTACCTATCATGCATCAATCACACCTTCGGAGCGACCCAATGTTTGAATCGTTGACCCAGGCCCCCGATGATCCGATCCTCGGCCTGACCGCCGCTTTCCTGCGCGATCCGCGCCCCGATAAAGTCAGCCTGAGCGCCGGGGTGTACAAGGACGCCCGCGGGCGAACGCCGGTATTTCAGTGCGTCAAGCAGGCCGAAGCGCAACTGCTGGAAGAAGAAACCACCAAGAACTACCTGCCCATCGAAGGCTCGCCCGGCTATGCGGCCGCAGTGCAATCGTTGATCTTCGCCACGGCCCCGCAATTCATCGGCAAGGACAACGTGATCACCGCGCACACGCCGGGCGGCACGGGCGCGCTGCGGGTCGGCGCGGAGTTGTTAGCGCGGGCGCGACCGGGCGCGCGTGTCTGGATCAGCCGCCCCACGTGGCCGAACCACCCCAACGTCTTCCAGGCCGCGGGCCTCAACGTGGAGTGGTATCCCTACTTCGATCCGGCGGACAACAGCCTGCGCTTCGACGAGATGCTCGCGGCACTGGACGGCGCGGACGCGGGCGATGTGGTGCTGCTGCACGGCTGCTGTCACAACCCCACCGGCGTTGACCCATCCGTAGCACAGTGGCGCGAAATTGGCGAACTTCTGGCGGCGAAGGGGCTGGTTCCGTTCGTGGATTTCGCCTATCAAGGGCTGGCCGACGGGCTGGCGGAGGATACGGCGGGGCTATCGGCCCTCTTGGAGAGCGAGAACGAGGCCCTGGTCGCCAGCTCCTATTCCAAAAACTTCGGGCTGTACAACGAGCGCGTCGGCGCGCTGACGGTGATCGCGCGCGACGCGACCCAGGCCGAGGCGACGATGAGCCACGTGCGCCAGGTGATCCGGGCGAATTACTCGAACCCGCCCGCGCACGGAGCGAAGATCGTGGAACTGGTGCTGGGCAACCCCGCATTGCGCGAGACGTGGGAGGGCGAGGTCGCCGCGATGCGGACGCGCATCAACGCCATGCGCCGGCTCTTCGTGGAGAAGCTGGCGCAGCACGGCGTGGAGGGCGACTACTCGTTCATCGCCGATCAGCGCGGCATGTTCTCGTTCACGGGTCTCAGCAAGGAGCAGGTGATTGCCCTGCGTGAGCAGCACGGCGTTTACATGGTCGAATCAGGCCGCATGAACGTCGCCGGCCTGACGGAAGCCAACGCAGACCGCGTCTGTGAGGCGATCGCGCAAGTGCTGTCCGCTTAACAGAGCCCGCTCGTAGTGCGCAGTTCTCTGCGCTCTGTGGCCACCGGGCGCAGAGAACTGCGCACTACGAACGGGGCGCGGTGTCGGCCAGACCCTCACCCAGCCTCTCCCAGGGGGAGCGGAGCCGGATCCACCCTCACCCAACCTCTCCCAAAGGGAGAGGGGCCAGGCACACCGTGCCCAAAACCCTTGTCTACTTGTCTCCTTGTTTCCTTATCTCCTTGCCCACATCGTCAGGCAAGCGTAGGGCAATCGTATTTGACGCCATCGCCTGCGGGGAGTATACTCATTAAGTGCTCTTAATTATGGCATTGCAGCCATCGAGCAGCGTAAGCCGTCGGTACTGCGGAGGCGGCTTCACGAAATCTCAAACAAACACAGGGAGAATCGGATGCACCGTCACCCGGTACAAACTTGGCGAGGCGACGTTCGGTTCCTTCGCCCGGCAATCCTGGTCCTTTCCACCCTTCTCCTCCTCTCCACCATCATCCCCGTAGCCCAGGCTTCTGATTACGCGTCCTCCGGACCCTACCCGGCCGGCTGGAAACGCGTCACTGTCACGCGCGCCGATCGCACGACCTTCACCGCGCGGCTCTATTATCCGGCCCGCGCGCGCGCTCAGGATGCGGCATATGACAAGGCCGGCGCGCCCTATCCCGCCATTGTCTTCGGGCACGGCTATCAGATCAACCCGTCGTTCTATGCCGGCACGCTCGAACACCTGGCGTCCTGGGGCTACTTCGTCTGTGCGCCCGAATCGGGGTTAGAGCTCTTCCCCAACCACAAGAAATTCGCGGAAGACTTGAGCCGCTGTCTGACCTATCTGGAGCAGGAGGACGGGCGCGCGGCCTCGTGGCTGAGCGGTCAGGTGGACACGGCGCACTTCGGCGCGTCCGGACATTCGATGGGGGGGGGCACGGCATTGCTGGCCGCAGCCGCCGACTCGCGCATCCGCGCCGTGGTCAGCCTCTCGGCCGCCGAAACGAACCCTTCCGCTATCGCCGCCATGCCCGGCATCGCGGCGCCCGTGCGGATGATCGTCGGCTCGGCAGACGGCATCGTCAGCCCGTCGCAAACGGCCGGCATTTACGCCGCGGCCAAAGCGCCTCGCCAGCTCTCCGTGATTCAGGGCGGCACGCATTGCGGGTTCCTCGATTCCAACACCCAATTCTGCGACCCGCCCGGCATGGCGCGCGTGGCGCAACTGGCGCAGGCCCGCCGGTTGCTGACCGATTTCTTCAACCTCTACCTCAACAACGACCAGACGGCCTGGCGCGAGACGTGGGGACCGGAGTTGCTGGCGGATTCGGCGGTTGGAACGCAGGCGAACGCGGGCATCAGCCTGGGCCCGGTTGAGCGCACGGGGAGCGGCGAGCCGGGCAGCGACGTATCGTATGCGCTAACTCTGACCAATGGCGGCCCGCGGGCCATCAGCGTGTCGCTGTTCTATGAGGGCAATGCCTGGCCGACAACGGCGGCCCCCGCGCAGACCGCGGTGCTCAAGCCCGGCGACTCGACGCAGATCACGGTTGAGGTCACGATCCCTGAAGATGCCGGGGCGGACGCAAAGGACACGGTGCTCGTCAGCGCGCGCAACGACGCCGACGGCGGGACACGCACCTACGTGCGCATCGAAACATCTGTGCAGTAGCCACAATATCCGAACCGAGCTTCGTCATCCACGACCGGCGTTGGCAAGCGCCGGTCGTGGGATTATAATCACCCTGCTTTCACCACGAATCGCCATCAGGAGGCTATTGCCATGATATCTGATCCCCGATCCCGTCTCTCCAGGCGTATCCTGGCCCTGGTCATTCCGGCGCTGCTGGTCATCCTGTGGCCCACTACGCTGGCCGCCGACTCGAACACGCCCGCCCGTCCGCAACCGAATGCCGGCGCGTCCTATCTGCCCTTCGTCGCCTTTAACGCCACCTTTGGGTGTCAACCGCTCTTCTTCGACGATTTCAGCGACCCATCGAGCGGCTGGCTCGTGGAGGACACCGAACGGTGGTTGATGGAGTATAAGAACGGCGAATACCGGATCATAACCAGGGAAGTCAATGATGTCGTCAGGAGTTGGCCCCAGGGAGCATATCAGAATTATCGCATCGCCGCCGATGTGCGACCGGTCGTCAAGAACAACGGCAGCGCCGGGCTGATGTTCGGTCTATCCGATGCATCGCGCCAATACTACACCTTCGAGGTCTATCAGGAGTTGGGCGAGTACGATATCTGGCGGTTCAATAAGGGCCAGTGGCTACCGCTGGCTACCGGTTATTCGGCGCACATCAACCGGGGGCTGACCACCAATCATCTGGAAGTGGTGCGCAACGGCTCAGAAATCCGCGCGTATGCCAATGGATATCTCATCACTACGATTAACGACGACTCATTCCTGGGAGCGCGCCAGGTCGGCCTGGTCGTCACCACTTATGACTATGAAAACTACGATGTGCGGTTCGACAATTTCGCGATCTACCCCTACCCATGCGACGGCATGATGGCCGCGCATGAGGCCGCGAACGCTGACGCACCGGTTGAAGCGGGCGCAGCCGTAGACCTCAACGGCAAGGTACGCTAGACTTCCCTCACCCCAACCCTCTCCCAAAGGGAGAGGGAGACCGGGCGTCTGGCCCCTCTCCCCGTGGGAGAGGCCGGGTGAGGGCGTCCTATACCGGATAGCCGCAACTGCGCAGCCGCGCCCGCGCGATCTCGCGTTCATCCTCCGTGAACAACGCGGCGTACTCCGGGCGCAGCACATACGCCTCCACCGAAATATCGAGCCGGTGCATCTTGCGCAACGTCTCGAGTCCTTCCGGCTGTGACACCCGCAGCGACCGCCGCGCCGCATCCACACCGCCATGCCGCCGCACCGAGCCGAGGAATTGGGCTGCCGAGTAGCCCGTTTCTTCTCCCAACAGATAATGGGCGTTAATCAGATCCTCGGTGAAACGTTGCGCCAACCCCTCAATGTCCGCATCCGGTGCGGGCCGGGCAGGCGCGGGCTGGCCGGGCTTCTCTGTCAGGTAAGGGCGACACGCCCCGTACAGCCTCGCCATCGCGTCTACCAGCGCATCCTGCAACCCCGTCCAATCGCCGGTGGTCGCGGGGCCATACTCCTCGACGCGCCAGATGACCACCAGGGCAGGTTCATCGGCGGCGTGCCCCTGCCGCCAGATCAGCCGCGCGCCGCACGCCAGGTCAATCTCATGCTGGTGCGCGAGCAGGCGTTCGGAAATTACGCGGTTTGCATCCGTATCCCCGACTTGTAGTGCGACGAGAGACGCGTTGTCGCTCACGACGAAGCTCCAGCGCAGCGCGCCCTGCTTCACCGTCAACTCAGCGCCGGCTTTGGGGGCGGCCCCGCGAAACAGGCTGGTTTGCAGGCGCGTCTTTTCGAGGAGTTGGTTCCAAAAACTCACGTAGAGGCCGGAGTCAGAACCTTGAGGGGCAGTCGGCATGGGCTGTTACGCTTTGGGGGGCGGTGCGGCAGGCCGGGGTTCGTCTTCGCCCACCTCGAACGCCAGCCACTCCGATTCGGCGATCTCACGCCGGTGGCCCGCGGCCCACAGCGTTACGACGCATTCCAACGTGCGCCGCGTGCGGTCGGGCAGGTGCAACTCGTCCAGGGGGATGAACGCGACACAGCGCCGAAAGCGCGCGTGCTCCTGGCCGGGGACAAAGCGCTCCGCCGCGCAGACCAGGCCGCCGTCGCAGACGTAGCGCCCGTTCTTGTCCATCAGTTGCTCGCCCGTGGCCTGATCGCGGAAGTAGACGCGCATTTCTCCGGCGCGCCCCCGCCATGAGTCCACGGTGAAATTCGCGCTGATCTCCACTCCCTCGCCGCGCTGGTCGCGACGCTCGCCCAGATGCACGGCCTGCACCGCCGCGGCGTGCAGCTTCACCTCCGGCCGGCGCTCGCGATAGCCGAACTCTGCCCACCCCGATTCGCCAATTTGTCGCCCGGTCGCCGGATTCAGGATATTGGCCGCCAGCGAGATCTGGTGCGAGCCGGGGTTCAGGTGCAGCTCATCATAGGGGAGGAACAAAGTATTCTCGTAACGCTCGCGATCCGAATAGACGGGGAGCCGGTCGGTGAGCGTCACGTAGCCGCCGGTTTCATACTGCCCGTTGCGATCTTCCAGCCAGACCTGTGTGGCGGCATCCTGGAACCAGATCTTCACGGTTGCTTCACCGAAGGCGAAATCGGAAATGTCACAGGCCACGCTGACGCGCACGCCCTGAAACCGCTCATCGCCCACATCCTGCATCACGTTCTGGGTCAGCCGAATCGCCCAGCCGGCGACCGTGCCCGGCTCGGCCTGCGCCAGCAACCACTCAGCCGCGGCGGGCCACTCCTCGAGACTGCTGACGTGAACGTTGCGAAGCTGCTGGAAATCGGGGGAAAGCAACGCCAGGTTACGGGCCGCGATGTCATGGGAAAGCAGGACGAAACGGTCATGCGGGAAACGGCGGGCGCGCTGCACCAGATAGGAGACCAGTTGCTCGCCCACCGGCTGCTCGCGCACCAGGCGCGTTTCGAGGTCGGTTTCGTAGGTCACGAGCGCACCGCTCGTCTGCTGGGTACGCAGCAGTTGCTCCAGCCGCCGGCGTACCTCGCGCACGATATACGCCTGGTCATCCTTGAAGCGCAATTCATCCAGCTCCCAGAAAACCGGGCGCGGGATGACCACCTTCAGGCGCAAGCCGGGTTGCGAGAGGTACTCGTGAAAATCACCCGATTGCTGCGCCCTGATAAAAAAGCTGGCGTCGGGGATCGCGATCAGACCTGCCACGGCGTTTCAGCTCCCTGTCGTGTTGTGAGGTTGCGATGATGCACGGAGTATATCACATGGGCGTATCGAGGTGCAACGCACTTCGGAAGTGCGTTGCACCTGCGCTCACCTACGCCATCACGCCCAACGTTCCAGCCCACCGGGGGCACGCGTGAAACCGAGCGGTTGCAAGATCGCCTGCGCCGGGCCGCCCAGCGCAGGCTCGCCGTTCCAGCTTGCCACGATGAGACGGCGCGGCGCGCCCGGCGCTTCGAGATACGCCGTCACCGCGCGGCGGATCAACGCGTCCGCGGCCCACGCGGGCGCCCACATCCGCTCGCCGTTGTCTTCGGTCAGCAGCAGCAACCGTCCGCCGCCGTATACCAGGCGCGTGGACGGCACGCGCATGAAGTGTGGCGCATCCTCATCGGCGACCGGCGCGTCCTCCCCGTCACCGAGCAACACTGCACCGTCCGTCGTGTTCAGGCCGTAAACTAGCGCCGGGTCCAGCGCGTTCATCACGATTAGCGGCGCGCCCTCCGCGTCCGCGCCTTCGGCAGCGACCGCCCGCAGTCGCTCGACCGCCTCGGGCAGCGCATATTGCACGCCCCAGAACCCCGCGACGAAGTAACCCCGCCGGATTTCCCCGCGCAACTCCATGCGCGCCAGCGTCCTCACCAACGCGGCCCACTCGAACGGCCCTGCCTCGCGGCGCACGGCCTCACGCGTGACCACGCCATAGCGTTCGAGCAGAACGCGGGCGCGCGCCGCGGCCAGCGCATCATCGGTCACGGGTGGGCCAAGCACCCCGGCCCGGTGCAGCAGGCTCCATCGCCCCGCCGAGGGATCGCCCGCTGTGGTCGAGGTGGACAGCTCAAGCTCGCTTTCAAGCTTACGCCGCACGTCGCGCCGGGCGCTGCGCAACCGGGGGTAGGAGGGACGCGTGAGGTGCGCGGGCCGCGTCCGCCGCGCGGCGAGTTCCGCTTCCAGCGCGCTGACGGCGCGGCGCGGGCCGGTATCCACGGGCACAAAATCCAACACGGCGTGCAACCCATCGAGGCTGTCCGAGGTCGCCAGCCCGGCCAATGCCAGCTCGACCAGCGCAGCCTGCACCACCGGCGCGCTCAGCCCCAGCCCGGTTTCCAGGTCCATGACGGGCGACGCGCCCTCTTCCCGCAGATAGTCATGGGCGCGTTGCGCGGCGTCGCTCAGGCCTTCAAGTTCCGCAGGGGGCAGGAAGAGGCGGCCCTCACCGCGTGGGAAGAACCCGACGCGCGCCCGGCGGCCCTCGCCACCCGCCGCGGCCCAGATCACCCCGCCATCGGCCAGCGCTGCCGCGAGATCGGCGGATGTGAAACCGGCCACCCGCACCGGCAACACCTCGCGCTCCCAGAGCGGCCCCGGCAATGAGACCCCGCGCAGTTGTCGCAACGCCTGCCGCACGCCATCCGCCGGAGTCGCGAAGCGGTCGCGGCCGAGGTGTTGCCACCCCGTCAGAAAGCCCGCGAACGTCTCCGGCGTGACCGGGTGAATCTCTTTGCGGAGGATCGCAAGGGTGCGGCGGCGCGCCTGCTCGAACAGGCGACCATCCAGATAGGTCGGTGGGTCGCCGGGAGTGTACGCCACGATCTCCCGCGCATCCTCCATGCGGTGCAGCATCGCCGCCAGCCACGCCGGAGCGAACGGGTAACGGCGCAGGAGATCATCGGCAGAGACCGGCCCGGCATAGCTCAGGTAGCGACGCAGGATGCCCTCCGCAGCCGCATCACGCGCCGCGTCCGACGGCCCGGCAAAAACCGCGCGATAGGCGTCGGCGTGTTCGGCGGAGACGTAGCGCGGCGCGCCCGCGCCGATAGCCATCCGGATGATGCGTCCCGTCCGCGCCAACTCCGCCAGCCAACCTGGGACCTCCTCCGCGGGGACGGCGCACCGGATCATCGCCTCGTCGGTCGTGAGATCGCCCAGCCCCTCGAAGAAAACCGCCAGCTCGTCCAGGCTACGCGCGCCGCGCCCGGCCCCGATATGACCGGCGCGTTCCACGACCTCCGTCACGGCTTCCGGCCTGAGCAAGTCGCCCACGCCGCGGCCTTCATCCGTAGACGCGGGCAGTTCGGCGCGCAGGCTCAGTTCCATGATCTGGCGCTCGGCCTTCGGCGCGTCCCACTCGTACATATAGGTGCTGGTGAAATTCAGCAGCAAGCCCGCAGCCACCGGCGACGGCGCGACCGTCTCGACCGTCGCAACGCGCATCTCCCCGGACTGGATGCGATCGAGCAGCGCCTCGAGGTGCGGCAGATCGAGCGCGTCCTCCAGACAGTCGCGATAGGTCTCGACGATCAGCGGGAAGTCAGCGAAGCGTCGCACGAGCGCCAGCATGTCGCGCGCCTTCAGGCGTTGCAACCAGAAGGGTGTGCGTTTACGCCCTCGCGAACGCGGCAACATCAACGCGCGGGCCGCGTTCATGCGGAAGTGCGCGCCGAAAAGCGCCGAATCGGGGAGCGCGCGCAGGATGCGTCCGCGCGCCACAATCGCGGAGGTGTCCTGCACCGTCTCCACGACGACCTCCGGCGCGACGCCCGCGGGCAACCGGAACAGGATGCCGTCATCGTTGGCCTGCGTCTCGGGCAGGAAGCCGAGCCGCTCGCGCAGCCCGTCGCTCAACGCCAGCGCCCACGCGCCGTTGACGCGCCCGCCGAACGGCGAATGCACCACCACGCGGCCCTCACCCACCGCGTCGGTGAAAGACTCGATCACGATGGCGTCGTCCGCCGCGATCTCCCCGGCCACGTCGAGCTGATGCGCGAGGTAATCTATAAGGTTGTGCGCCGACCGTTCATCCAGCGCATAGGTTTCGCGCAGCCAGGCCAATATCTCGGCGTGCGCCGCCTCTCTGTCCGGCGCGCCCTCAGCAGCCCGCAGCCGCTCGGCGACCTCACGCCGCAGCCGCGCGATCCGCTCGCCCAGCTCATACGGCCGCCAGGGGTAGTCGCCGCGCCAGAAGGGCATCCGCGGCGAGACGCCCGCCGCGTCGCCCACGACAATGCGGTCGTCCTGGATGTCGAGGATGCGCCAGACGTTCGATCCCAGGATGAAGGCGTCGCCGGCGCGCGACTCGAAGACGAACTCTTCATCGAGCTGGCCGACGCGCGTCTGGCCGTCAGCCAGCACCACGTCGAACGCGCCGCGGTCGGTGATCACCCCTGCGTTACCCAGCGCCAACATCCGCGTCCCCGGCAGCGGATAGAGCATATCGTTCACGCGATCCCACGCGATCCGCGCCCGCAACGACGGGTGGGCCGCGCCCAGGTCGTGATACTTGCCCGACAGCATCTCCAGCACCGAATGGTAGGCTTCGGGGGTCAGGTCGCGATAGGGGTAGGCGTCACGGACGAGGCCGAACACGGCATCCGCCGCCCACGGCTCTACTGAGACCATTGCGACGATCTGCTGGGTCAGCACGTCCAGCGGGGCGCGGGGCGCTTTCGTCGGCTCCACGTCACCTTCGAGCATTCCGCGCGCCACCGCGGCGGCCTCCACCAGATCATCGCGATAGGTCGTGTAAATCCGTCCGCGGCTGGTCTGCCCCACCAGGTGACCCGACCGGCCCACGCGCTGCAACCCCTGCGAGACGCTGCGAGGCGACTGGAGCTGCACCACCAGGTCCACCGCGCCGATGTCTATCCCCAGTTCCAGCGAGCTGGTGCCCACCAGCGCGGGCAGCCGCCCCGCCTTCAGGTCTTCCTCCATCTCGTGGCGGCGCTCGCGCGCCATGCTGCCGTGGTGTGCGCGGATCGGCCCCTCCACGCCGATGGCGAAGATACCCTTGCCGCGCATCACGCCGCCGGGGGCCAGCGCCTCGGTCGAGCCGGGCGGCATTTCCTCAGAGCGTTCGGCGGCGATCTGCGCGTTCAGCCGGTCGGCGGTGCGCTCGGCCAGGCGGCGGTTATTGCAGAAGATCAACGTACTGCGATGCCGCAACACGTCGCCCAGCACCTGCGGGATCACCGATGACCAGACGGAATCGGTCGGCATGGCGCGGAAGTCGTCTACCGGCGTGATCACAGCGAGGTCCATCGGCTTGCGATAACCGGTGTCTATCACCGTCACGGGTCGCGCCGCGCCGTCCTGTTGGCCACCCAGGAACTTCGCGGCTTCGTCCAGAGGGCGGATGGTCGCGGAGAGGCCGATGCGCTGGATCGGACCGTCGGCGAGGTACTCCAACCGCTCGAGGCTCAGCGCCAAGTGCGCGCCGCGCTTGTCGCCCACCAGGGTGTGAATCTCGTCCACGATCACGGAGCGCACGGTGCGCAGGATGTCGCGTGCCTTCGGCGAGGTCAGGATCAGGTAGAGCGATTCCGGCGTGGTGATGAGGATATCGGGCGGGCGTTTCACCATCGCCGCGCGGGCCGAGGCGGACGTGTCGCCCGTGCGCACGGCCACGCGGATACGCGGCCAGGGGACGTCCATCTTGTCGGCTGCGGCGCGGATGCCGGTCAGCGGGGCGCGCAGGTTCCGCTCGATGTCGTTGTTCAGCGCCTTGAGAGGCGAGATATAGAGCAGCCGGATGCCCTCGCCCTCAGCGGGCGCGCGCCCGATCTGGTCAATGCCCCACAGGAACGCGGCCAACGTCTTGCCCGAACCGGTAGGCGCGAGGATCAGCGTGTGATCGCCGCGCTGAATCGCCGGCCAGCCCGCCGCCTGCGGTGAGGTGGGCCGCCCAAACGTCCCGCTGAACCACTCGCGGACGTGAGGCGAGAACTGGGATAATGCGTCGTTCATGCCCCTATTTTAACGCAACTGGCGCGCGGTGTCCACAGGGGCGTCTGCTTCCCTCGCCCGGCGAGAGACAGTGTCCCCGGTAATCCGGGGAGGGTCAGGGTGAGGGGAAGCCGGGGTCAACCCACCAGACCCTCACCCAACCTTTCCCAAAGGGAGAGGGGCCAGACACGCGCAAGACCGCGCGGGGCATACCCCGCGCGGTCTTTAGATGCGTCAGAGCGCGTGCGGAATTAGCGGCGCTTGGCGGAACGCGCCGGGTTGGCCGGGCGCGGCGCAATAACGGCGACCGGCTCGACGCGGGCGGCCGGAGGCTGCGGGTAGAGGTAGTTGTACAGGAAACCGGCGATCAACGCGCCGGCGATGGGGGCCACCCAGAACAGCCACAACTGGGCGATATACGGCCCGCCGCTGAACAACGCCGCGCCGGTCGAACGCGCGGGGTTCACGGAGGTGTTGGTGATCGGGATGCTGATCAGGTGGATCAGCGTCAGCGCGAAGCCGATGGCGATGGGCGCAAAGCCCTTCGGCGCGCGGATGTCGGTGGCGCCCATGATGATGATGAGGAACATGAACGTCAGGACGATTTCGGCAATCAGCCCGGACATCAGCGAATACTTGCCCGGCGACAGTTCGCCGTAGCCGTTGGGGGCGATGCCGGTGTTCACCCAGCCCGGTTTCCCGCTGGCGATGAGGTAGATCAGCCCGCCGGCCAGGATCGCGCCCAACACCTGCGCCACGATGTACCAGGGCAGGTCACGCGCGGGGAAGCGCTTGCCCATCCACAGCCCCAGCGAGACCGCGGGGGTTGAAGTGGCCGCCGGAGATGTACCCCACGGCGAAGGCCATGGTCAGCACGGTGAGCCCGAAGGCCAGCGCGACACCCAGGAAACCGATGCCAGTTCGGGGAACGCCGCCGCGAACACGGCGCTCCCGCACCCACCAAACACGAGCCAGAAGGTGCCGATGAATTCTGCAATTGACCGCTTGACGATGTCCAAACTGTCCTCCTTGAGAAAAATAAGATAGAGGGTATGAAGTACACGAGTCGGAGCCGAGAAGAAGTTTCGCTCCGATTTAGCGGCTATCATAAGGCCTGCAACATGCGTTGTCAAACCATCAGGCGCCAAAAAATAAACGTTTCGTGCTATACTGCAATCACGATTTCCGGCTTAATGTCCATCCGAAAACTGTGCGCCGTCACTACGAAGGGGCCGGTCAGACCACGTAGGAGCGACCATGAAACGCCTGCTCACCGCATTGTTAATCCTTCCGATCCTGCTGTCGTCCTGCGTCGCGCTCCCGCCATCGCCAACCGATCAGCCTTTGCCGTTTCCGGCGCAAGGCCACGCGATCAACCTGGATGAAACGATGCCGCTCGATCCGGCGGTGCGCACCGGCGTGCTCGACAACGGCCTCACGTACTACATCCGCCAGAACGACCAACCCGCGCAGCGTGCTGAGGTCTGGCTGGCGATCAACGCCGGCTCGTTGCAGGAAGAGGACGACCAGCGGGGCCTGGCGCACTTCATCGAACACATGCTGTTCAACGGCACGCGCAGCTTCAAGGGCACGGAACTGGTCGCCTTCCTCGAATCGCTCGGCATGGAATTCGGCCCCGATGTGAACGCCTACACCTCGTTCGACGAGACCGTCTACACGCTCGAAATTCCTACCGACGACCCGGCGAAGCTGGAGACCGCGCTGAAGGTGCTTGAGGAGTGGGCCGCCTATGCCACGCTGACCCCCGAGGAAATTGATAAGGAGCGCGGCGTCATCATCGAGGAATGGCGGCTGGGCGAAGAAAACGCGGGCGGCCGGATCAATGACCAGATCGTCCCGCTGATTTTCGGCGATTCGCGCTATGCGGCGCGGCTGCCCATCGGCGACCCGGAGATCATCAAGCACGCGCCGCCCGAGGCGCTGCGCCGGTTCTACCAAACGTGGTATCGCCCCGACCTGATGTCCGTGATCGCCGTGGGCGATTTCGCGGACGTGGACGCCGTGGAGGCGCACATCCGTGCGCGGTTCGGCGCGCTGCCCGCGAAGGCGGAGCCCTCGGCGGAACGCATCGCCTACGACCTGCCCCCGCAGGAAGGCACGGCCAGCCTGATCGTGACCGACCCTGAAGTCCCCTATACCGCGCTGGAGGTCTTCTACACCGAACCGACGAAACCGCTGAAGACCGTGGGCGACTACCGCGAACTGCTGGCCGGCTCGTTCGCCACGGCGATCCTGGGCGAACGGCTGGAGGATCTGCGGCGCACCGCCAACGCGCCCTATCTGAGCGCGAGCGTGACCCGCGCCCCCTTCCTGCGCCCCGTTGACGCCATCTCCGTGTTCGTCCAGGTCGAAGAGGGCAAGGTGCTTGAAGGGCTGGACGCCGTCACGACGGAGATCGAGCGCGCCCGCCGATATGGCTTCACCGAGACCGAGTTGCAACGCGTGCGCGATCAGTTGCTGCGCTATTACGAAAGCGCCTACACCGGCCGCGCCAACCGCGAGAGCGCCCCGCTGGCGCAAGAGTATCTGTCGCTCTTCCTCGAAGGCATCGCGTCGCCGGGGATCGAATACGAATACGACCTCGTGCAACAGTTGCTCCCGACCATCACGCTGGACGAGATCAACGAGCGGGTGAAGACGCTGGCCTCAGGCGAAGACCGCGCCGTGGTGCTGGTCGCGCCGGAGAAGACGCGCGCCAGCCTGCCGACCGAAGCCGAGCTGACAAACACGATGGATGTGGTCGCCGCCAAAGAAATTGCGCCTTACGAAGACCACGCCGCGGGTCTCACCCTGATGGACGAAAAACTCGCGCCGGTCGCCATCACTTCGGAGTGGGTCATCCCCGAACTGGGCGTCACCGACCTCACCCTGGCGAACGGCGTCCGCATCCTGCTCAAACCGACCGATTTTCAGGATGACGAGATCGTGATTTCAGCCACCAGCCCCGGCGGCAATTCGCTGGTGAGCGATGAGGATTACCCCGAGGCGTCCACCATCGAAAACGTCATCAACCAGAGCGGCGTGGGCAACCTCAGCCAGATCGAGTTGGAAAAGCTACTGTCGAACAAACTCGTCTCGGCCTGGCCCTACATCGGCGAGATGGACGAGGGTTTCGGCGCCTACGCCTCGCCGCAGGATGTCGAGATCGCATTCCAACTGATCTATCTCTATGCGACCCAACCGCGCACCGACCCCGCCGCGCTCGAAGTGATGCAGACGCAGATGAAGAACGACCTGAAGAACCGCGATCTCGTGCCCGAAAGCGCGCTGTACGATGTCATCACCGAGATCTTCTGCGGCACGGGTGTGCGTTGCACCGATCCGACCGCCGAGGAGATTGACGGACTGGACATGGCGCGCGGGCTGGCAATCTATAAGGATCGCTTCGCCGACATGAGCGACTTCACCTTCACCATCGTCGGCAATTTCGACATGGATGCGATGAAAGACCTGACGCAGCGCTATCTCGGCAATCTGCCGGCGAGCGACCGGGTGGAAACCTGGCGCGACGTTTCGTCGCCCCTGCCGCGCGGCGTGATCGAGCGCGAGATCCATAAGGGCATCGGCGATCAGGGGCAATCCATCCTCGCCTTCACCGGCCCGTTCGACCCCAGCCTGAAGAACCAGGCGCGGCTGGACGCCCTCGAAGCGATCCTCTCGATCCGCGTGCGCGACGAGCTGCGCGAGACGCTCGGCGGAACGTACTCGCCCTCGGTTTCCACAAGCTGGCAACGGCTGCCCCGCCCCGAATATACGGTATCCGTGAGCGTCGCCAGCGACCCGAAGCGCGCCGACGAACTGGCCGCCGCCACCTTCCGGGTCATCGAAAAGCTCAAAACCGAAGGCCCGACCGCGGCAGAGGTCGCCACGGCGAAGGAGCAGGAACGGCTGGACTACGAAGAGCAGCTCGCGCAGAACGGCTTCTGGACCTTTGCGCTCGAAGACGCGTTCACCAGCCGAGGCGGCAACCCCGACGATATCCTCAAGTGGAAGGACGCCGTGGCCGCGCTGACCGTCGAGGACGTGCGGGCCGCCGCGCGCGAATACCTGCCCGTCAATCGTTACGTCCACGTGACGCTGCGGCCGGAATAATGCTAACAACTTTGTAGTGACGGCTTCAGCCGTTGGGGAGCGCCATAACGGCTGAAGCCGTCACTACAAAGGGAATCGTCATGTCTCTCATGGATTACGAAAGCCAAAATCAATCGCTGGCGCCGCGCGCCGTCTTCCTGCGTCGGCTAGCGCACAATGCGGGCTTTGCGTTGGCCCTTATCCTGGGTTCGCTGGCGCTGGGCATCCTCGGTTATCACATCACCGAGGGGCTGGCGTGGATTGACGCGCTGGTCAACGCAGCGATGATCCTGGGCGGCATGGGACCGGTTGCCGAGTTGCACACCGTGGGCGGCAAACTCTTCGCATCTTTCTACGCCCTCTATTCCGGCCTCGTGATCCTGGCCGCCGCCGGTGTGCTGATCGCGCCGCTCTTCCATCGTTTCCTGCATCGCTTCCACATGGAGATCGAGCAGGACGGCAAGGACGATTAATACGCGAGGAGGTCGGTTAATGGATACACAACGGGTCTATGAAGTTTGCGTCGAGTCGGTTGAGGCCGCGAAGGCGGCGCAGGCCGGGGGCGCGCACCGCGTCGAGCTGTGCGCCGACCTGTTGGAGGGCGGCATCACGCCCAGCGCCGGGACCATCGCCCTGGCGCGCGATCGGCTGTCCGTCCGCCTGCACGTCATTATCCGGCCACGCGGCGGCGATTTCTGCTATTCCGCGACTGAGTTCGCCGTGATGCTGCGCGACGTCGCAACGGCAAAGGCGCTGGGCGCGGACGGCGTGGTGATCGGCGTGCTGCAGCCCGACGGCGCGATTAACGCCGAACACACCGCCGAGTTGATCGCCACGGCGCGGCCGCTGAGCGTCACCTTTCACCGGGCGTTCGACGTGACCCGCAACCCGTTCGAGGCGCTGGAAACGCTGATCGCGCTGGGCGTCGAGCGCGTCCTCACATCGGGGCAAGAAGCCAGCGCGCTGGAGGGCGCCGACCTGGTCGCGGAACTGGTACGCCGGGCCGGGGATCGCATCATCGTGATGCCAGGCGGCGGCATCCGCGCGGGCAACGTCGCGAAGGTCCTCGCCGCCACCGGCGCACAAGAGATTCATTTCACCGCCGGCGCGAGCGCCGAAAGCCAAATGACTTATCGCAACCCGCGGGTGTTCATGGGCGGCGCGCTGCGCCCGCCGGAATATGAGATCGCCGGCACCGACGCCGCGCGCGTGGCCGCGCTGATCGCCGCGTCACAGGGGTAAAACCGAACAAACAGGTGCAACGCACTTCGGAAGTGCGTTGCACCTTCACAACCTCTAGCCGAGCGTCGCGGCCTTGATTGCGGCGACCTCAGCTTCACGGTAGGGGCTGCCGTCCGTGTGAAAAACCTCGTGGAACCATACTTCGGGTTCCTGCCCCGGCAGCGGCGTACCCCACTGGTACTTCGTGTTGGTCTTGCCGTCTACCAGCCCCCAGTTGATCGCGCCCACGTTCTCACGTTTGAAGACCGGCAGATGCGTCTCGAAGCGGCTGCCGCGCGTGCGCGCCATGTACTCGGTACAGATCAGCGGCCGGCCGTAGGCTTTGAGCCGGGTGATGTCCGCTTCGAGGCTGGCAACGTCGTCGTAGTTATGGAAGGTGATGACGTCGGACGCCTCGAGCTGGAAGTCGGCGACCGGCTTGAAGGGCGACCAGACGCCGGAGGTGAGCGGCTGCGACGGCTCCCCCTCGCGCGCCCAGGCAAACGCCAAACGCAGCAGCGGCAGCGACGCGGCGTTGAGATCGCGGTTGCCCGGCTCGTTATAGAGATCCCACATCAGCACGCGGGTGTCGCCGGCGAACGCGCTCACCACCTCGGTGACGTACTTCTCCAGGCGCGGCCACGCGGTCGGGTCGAGCACCAGCGCCTCGCCGGGGCTTTGCACCCACCCGGAGTTGTGGATGCCCGATTGCGGCGCGGGCTGCACGCCCAGCCGCGGCTCTTTGTTCCAGCAATCATCAAACAGCACGAAGATCGTGCGAATGTTATGGCGCGCGGAGATGGCGAGATACTGATCCATGCGGTCGCGCAGCCCGGAGGCGTCGGCGTGCCAGAGCAGGTCATGCAGATAGACGCGCATCGTGTTGAACCCGATGGCCGCGGCCCAGCCCAGCTCGCGGTCAATGGTCTCAGGGTCAAAGGTCGCGGCCTGCCACATCTCAAGCTGATTGATCGCGGTGCTGGGCGTGAAATTACAACCCACCGGCCAGGCTACGCTCTTAGACCAGCGATTGGCGCGTTCGGCGCTCCAGCGATAACGGCTGTCCATGAAATGCTCCTTGCCTTCTAACGAAATGGGATGATGCACACGGGGAGTCGGTCGCGCCCTTGCGGTTCGACATATGATAGCGCAAAGCGGCGCGCCGGACAAAGCCCAACGCGAGGTGATGGGCGGGGGTAATTCGTAATTCCCAATTCGTAATTCGCCATTGCACCCGCGGCGTGTTTTCGTCGCGTCCATGTCGCCTGGCGCGTTGACCCAGAGGGGCGCAACATGTTACAATCTTCTCAATTCTCGCCCCAATCTCAACGCGGAGTTGCCCACCATGTTCGAATTTAAGCCCGACTACGAGAAAACGCTCAAACGCATTGACGCGTTCTGGGAACGCGAGTTGGTTGACCGCCCGATTGTGATGTTCGGGCTGCTCAAGCCGCCGGCAGAGCGGGCTGCGTGGCCCGAATCGCACCACGCGACCGCCGAAGAGCGCTGGACGGACGCGCAGTATCAGGCTGATCTGGCGCTGGCCGCGGCGCAAAATCACGAGTTTCTGGGCGATACGCTGCCCGTGACCTACCCCAACCTCGGCCCGGAAATTTTCTCCGCCCTCTATGGTTCCCCGATCCACTTCGGCGACTACGGCACGAGCTGGACCGATCCCATCCTGCACGACTGGAGCGAGGCCGACCAGATTCAGCTCGACTGGGACAGCCCGTGGCTGGCGAAGCTACACGAGATGACCGATGCCCTGCTCGAAATCGGGCGTGGCCGGTTCATCGTGGGGATGACCGACTGGCACCCCGGCGGCGATTGCCTCGCGGCCTTCCGCGATCCGCAGAACCTCGCCGTTGACATGATGGATCATAAGGACGACGTCAAGGCGCTGCTGGCGCGCATCACGCCTGACTATTACAAGGTCTACGACATGTTCTATGACAAGCTGCGTGCTGCCGGTATGCCCATCACCACCTGGACGCCGCTGGTCTATGAAGGCAAGTACTACCTACCCTCCAACGACTTCTCGATCATGATCAGCAAGCGCATGTTCGACGATGTGTTCCTGCCAGGCATCAGCGAGGAATGCCGTTTCTACGATCGCTCGATCTATCACCTGGACGGCCCCGGCGCGCTGCGCCACCTCGATTCCCTGCTCGCCATCCCCGAACTGAACGCGATCCAGTGGGTGTTCGGCGCGGGCAACGAGGGCTTCCACCGCTGGGTAGACGTATACAAGAAGATTCAAGCGGCGGGCAAAGGCATCCAGGTCAACTGCACCTATGACGAGCTGGACATGATCATGGAGACGCTGGATCCGCACGGCGTCTACCTGGCGATGAGCGAGGTTCCCGACCGCGAGGCCGCGCTGGATATGCTGGTGAAGCTGGAGAAGTGGGCCGCAGCAACGGCATAATTGACGTGCAACCGATTGACGTGCAACGCACTTCGGAAGTGCGTTGCACGTAGTTGGAATGTTATGTCAATACTTCTCCCAGTGAATCACCTGGCTGAGCGTTTTCTTATCAGGATCGGGCATTTCGGCGGCGATGCCCACGGGGATCAACGTCAATAAGCGCAGGCCGGCCGGAACGCCCAGCAGCGCCTTAACGCGCGCCTCGAATTGCAGGCTGTAGCCTTCCAACCAGCACGAACCATACCCCAACGCGGTCGCGGCGATCAGCATGTTCTGCACGGCGGCCGCGCCATCCTCGATCCACCAGCGGGTGCGCGGATCCATCACCACGGCGACCACCCCGCCGGCCTTCTCCATCCAGCGCGCGGTCAACTTCAACTGCGCGATGGTCGCCCGGTCGGTAATCACGATGAACGCCCACGGCTGGCGGTTACTGCCCGTCGCCGCCAGTCGGCCCGCGTCCACGATCTGCTCCAGATGTTCACGCGGGACGGGCGCGCCCGTGTAGGCTCGAACGCTGCGGCGCGTGCGGATGGCTTCGAGTGCGTCCATGCTGCCTCCTGTCTGCTGCCGCGATTGTACGCCGCGGCGGGAGAGGCGTCAAGGCACGCCGACCATACAGACACCTTCGCGGGGTGGGGGCCGAGAAAAACAGCAGGGTTTGGTAAACCCAAAGATGTTGTGCACAAGCCGACGCCTGGGGGTGTTATAATATTATTTTTT
>JBBQRS010000043.1:0-37869 GCA_038214535.1 Anaerolineae bacterium | reverse complement strand
CGCGCGCACCGGCTCCAGGCTGATCTGCCCGCGGTTGACGAGGCCCAGCACACGCGCCGCAGCCGCCGCCCCCTGCGACACCGCCGCCGGGATGTCCTTCGGCCCCTGGCACGCCCCGGCGATGAAGATGCCGTCCGTCATGGTAGCGATGGGGTCGAGCTTCGGGTGCCGCTCGATGAACCAGCCCTCGTAGCTGCACGAGATGCCGAACTTCTTGGCGGTCTCCTTGGCGTCGGCGCGCGGCTCCAGCCCGGCAGAGAGCACCACCATGTCGAGCGGGATGCGCCGCTGCTTGCCCACCAGGGTATCTTCGACCTGCACGATCAGCTTGCCCTCCTCGCCGGGCAGGCGCGCCGCATCGGTCACCTCGGCCACCTTGCCGCGCACGAAGATGATGTTCTCCTCCAGCACCTTCTGATAGAACTCGTCGTAGGCTTTCGCCGGGGTGCGGATATCAATATAAAAATTATAGACGCGCGCGCCGGTGCGCTCCTTGACCAGATGCGCGAACTTGAGCGATTGCATACAGCAGATCGAGGAGCAGTAGCGGTTATAGTTGCGGTCGCGGCTGCCCACGCAATGGATGATCCCCACGGCCTGCGGGGTGGTCACGCCGTCGCGCAGCACCACTTTGCCGCCGGTCGGCCCCGCCGCGTTCGAGAGGCGCTCGAACTCCATGCTGGTGAAGACGTTCGCCAGCCGCCCGTAACCGTATTGACTGATCCGGCGACTGTCGAACAGATCAAAACCGGTCGCCAGGATGATGTTGCCCACGTTCACGGTGATCACTTCGTCTTCCTGGTCGAAGTCAATCGCGCCCGTCGGGCAGAACTTCTCGCACGCCTTGCAGGTCCCCTTCTGGTAATAGATGCAGTTCTCCGTGTCAATCACGGGATATTTGGGGACGGCTTGCGGGAACGGGCGATAGATCGCCTTGCGATAGCCCAGCCCGGCCTCGAAGACCTGATCTACCACCTTCTTCGGGCACTTCTCCTCGCACAGCCCACAGCCGGTGCAGAGATCGGTGATCACCTTGCGCGCCTTCTTGCGGATGGTGACGGTGAAGTTGCCGATGAAGCCCTCGACCTTCTCCACCTCGCTGTAGCTCATCAGGTCAATATTCCGGTGGTTGCCCGCCGAGAACATCTTGGGTGTCAGGATACAGGCCGAGCAGTCGAGCGTGGGGAAAGTCTTGTCGAGTTGCGCCATGTGGCCGCCGATAGACGGTTCGCGCTCCACCAGGTAGACGTGGCTGCCGCTGTCGGCAATCTCCAGCGCGGCCTGGATGCCCGCGATGCCGCCGCCCACCACCAGCACGTTGGGGTTGATGTCCACGATGATCGGATCCAACGGTTCGTTGAAGGCGACGCGATGCACCCCGCCCGAGATCAGCATCTTCGCCTTCTCGGTCGCGACGGCCCGATCGGTGTTGACCCACGACACCTGCTCGCGGATGGAGACCATGTCGAACAGGAAGGGGTTCAGCCCGGCGCGCTCGCACGCCCCGCGGAAGGTCGCTTCGTGCAGGTGCGGCGAGCAGGCCGCCACCACCACGCGCGTCAGCCCGTGCTCCTTGATGTCGGCCTCGATCTGCTCTTGCCCCAGGCTCGAGCACATGAACTTGTTGTCGCGGGAGCAGACGACGTTGGGCAGGTTCTCGCCCGCCCACACGGCCACATCCTCCACGTCCACCATGGCCGAGATGTTGCTGCCGCAATGGCACACGTACACACCGATGCGCGGGGTTTCGTCCCCGTTGCCCTGGGTCGCGCTCATCGTTCACCCTCCCGTCGTTCGTCCATGCTGGGCATGGGCAGTGACTTGTCGTCGCGCCGGCGGCGCGGTTTCACCTCATCGGACGGCGGCGGCAACTCCACGCCGATCTTCGCCAGCGCCGGTCGCGCGTCCACCAGCTCCGCCCCGATGTCGAGTTGGGCCGGGTCCATCCCGAATGCAAGGCCCATCATCTGCGTGAAGTAGAGCACCGGCATCCGGTAGTCGGTCTTGAAGTAGCGGTTCATGCCGCCCTGGAACGCATCCAGGTTGAGCTGGCACATCGGGCAAATGGTCACGATCAGATCTGCCCCCGCGTCCACCGCGCCCTTCACCAGCCGGCGGATCAACTCCAGCCCCGTCCCCTCGGAGATTTGCGTCATGTGCCCGCCGCAGCAGTGGGTCTTCAGCGGGAAGTCCACCACCTGCGCGCCCAGGGCTGTCATCAACTCGTCCAGCGAGGTCGGGTATTCCGGGTCGTGCTCCTCGGTGCGCAGGCCGGGCCGCGAGATCAGGCAGCCATAGTATGGCGCGATCTTCAGCCCCGACAGCGGGCGGGTGATGTGCTCCTGCAACCGTTCGCAACCGACATCCTGCGAAACCACGTCGAGCAGGTGGCGCACCTCAATCGTGCCGGGGTCATAGTGCAGCCCGCCCGCCGCCAGCGCCGCGTTCACGTCCTGCGCCAGCGCCGGGTCGTTCTGCAAATAATGGTCGCACTTGCTCAGGTTGAGGTAGCACGCGCTGCACGGGGCCACCAGCGCATGGTCGCCGTTATCTTTGGCGGCTTGCGCCAGGTTGCGGGCGATCAGCGCGAAGGAGGCCATCATGTTCAGCGAGATGTACTCCGTGGCCCCGCAGCAGTTCCAGTCCGGCACCTCGGCGAACTCCATGCCAAGCGGGCCGGCAATCGCCATCGCCGAGTGGTGATAGGCCGCCGCGTTGTGTTCGAGCGAGCAGCCGGGGAAATAACTATACTTCACTGTGCGCCTCCAGTTCCTTGGCCTTCGCCAGGATCTTCTTCAGCCCCGCGATCCCCTCGATGCGGTGCGGGGTGAAGGCCATGCGCCCCTTCGCCACCATGCCGATGCCCATGTCGGCCACCTTGAAGATGCCCAGCGGGTTATGACGCAGCATATGCTGTGACATCAGCCCCAACTCGAACGCGCGGCCATAGTTCTCGACCCAGTTGATGAAGACTTTGGAGAAGTCGGGCGCGTTCGCATCGTCGTAGAGGCTCGCGTCGAGCGCCATCCGCTTGAGGGTATACATGATGTCGGTGATGTGGACGTCTTGCGGGCAGCGGACGGTGCAGTAGTAACAGGAGACGCAGTACCAGGGGGTGTTGCTGCTGAGCACTTCCTCGCGCATGTCCGCGCGGATCATGGCGAAGAGGTGGCGCGGGGTGTACTCCATGTCGGCGCCCGACGGGCATGACCCGCCGCAGGTGCCACACTGAATACATTTGAGCAGCCCCGACTCCCCCGGGGTGCGTTGCCGCACTTCGTCGAGGAAAGTGAAAGGCGCTTTCGTGTCACGCGCTTGAGAGGTTTCTACCATAGGAACGCTCCTGCTGCTGAATATAGGTGTGACGACTCTATTGTGCAGTTTAGAGCAAGATGCGCGCCGCGTCTATGATGCTCGTCATTTTGTGCGGTGAAAGTCGAGTAATACCTGCTCTTCGCACTGGGCTGCAAGTCGTGGCGACTCGTGCGAAACTTGCCTCAGTGGGCTGAAAACCGCTTTTCTCGATGCGAGCGCAACGAGGTTACACATCCTGAGCCAGGGTGCTCAGGATCTCCCCGCGACCGACGATCCCGACCAGCCGACCGTCGGCATCCACGACGGGCAGACGCTTAATCTTGTGGCTCAAGAGCAGACGCAGGGCATCCACTAACGGCGTGTCGGGAGTCGTCGTCACCGGATTACGAGTCATCACGTCCGCCGCAACGCGCCGGGCCAGGTTTAGCTTTGCCCTCATGTCGGGTGAGAGCCGGGCCGCCAACGAGTGCAGTAGGTCGGGACGCTCATTCTCCGTCGACCTCTGCAGCAGATCGCCGTCCGTGATGATGCCCACCACGCGCCGGTCGGCATCCACCACAACCACCCGGCGCTGGCCCGCGCTCACCAGTTGGTCAACGACATCGTTCAACGGCATGTTGGCGAGAGTGGTTGGCGCATCCGTCAACATGATCTCACCGACCAGGCTGTGACTCCCCGAAACCACCGCGCGCTCGGGCAACGCCTGCCCGGCAGGCTGAGCCAACGCCCGCAGCACGTCCAACCGGCTTACCAGGCCGACGAGTCGGTCCTTGCTGTCCACCACCGGTAATCGCTTGATCCCGCGTTCGGTCATCAGGCGAACCGCCTCAGACACGGGTGTCTCGTCCGCCAACGTCACGACCGGAGCCGCCATCAGATCCCGCACGACCAGCTTTCCGGCCCGCAGCGCGTCAAATTGATGCTGCAACTCTGCTCTGGTCAACTCGCGCTGGATACTTGCGGCGGGGAGGCCCAGACGCTCCAGTAAATCGCCGTCAGTCAGGATGCCTAATACATGGCGACCTTCGTCCACCACCGGCAGCGCACGATAGGGCTTGCCGATCAAGATTTCGACCGCATCTGCAACCGAGGTATCGGGCGTAACACTCTGCACTTCGCGGCTCATGATGTCGTGCACAGGGGTAGAAGCCCTCAGGACGCGCAGCTCGCGGTGGCTGTAGGTGACCACCTCAACGTCCTGACAGGTGACCAAACCCTCGGCAACCATCTCGACCAGCCGCGGCATCAGGCGCGCAACGCGCGCCGGATCGTCCACCCATTCAATCGTCAAGGGCAGATCGGAGGAAAGGTCAACGATGCGCGCCGTCTTGATCCGGCTGTGTGCGCCAAACCCGGCGAGGCCGCGCGTCACCGTAGCGCCTGCGCAATCCTCGCTCTTGAGCATCTCAAGGATCGCCATGTAGAGCGGCTTCTGGCCCCATCGGTCGCTCTCACCGAGGTAGATCGTCACTTTCTTCGCTGCCCCAATAATCTCCATCCCACCCCCCTCACATAGCTCGCGCCAAGACGATGCCCAGATATGCGCCGGCCAACCCAAGCAGCACGCTCCCCACCAGATAGACGCCGGACGCCGTCCAGCGCCCGGTCTCGATCAGGGCCAGCGTCTCGACGGTGAATGACGAGAAGGTCGTGTAGCCGCCGAGAAGCCCGACGGTGAGGAACAGCCGCCAGTTAGGCGAAATTGCGACTCGTTGCGTGGCAAGAGTCACGATGAACCCCAGGATCAGGCTGCCGGTCACGTTCGCAATCAGCGTGCCGTAGGGAAAGCTGCTGCCCCAGCGGCCCGCGCTCCAGGTTTGCACCAGATAACGCAGGTTCGCGCCGCAGAACCCACCCAGCCCGATCCACAGGAACTTTAGCAATCCACGACCTCAGACCTTCGCCACCTTGACGGCGCACACCTTGAATTCGGGGATCTTCGCCTGCGGGTCGAGCGCCGGATTGGTGAGGAAGTTCACCGCCGAATCCGGGAAATGGAACGTCGCAAAGACCAGCCCCGCGCCCACCCGCTCGGTGACCTGCGCCTTGGCCTCGATCTCGCCGCGCCGCGAGGTCAGCCGGATCATCTCGCCATCGGCGATGCCTGCCTGCCGGGCGTCTTTCGGGCTGATCTCGATGAGCGCCTCGGGATAGACGGCGTTGAGGCCGCGCGCCCGCCGCGTCATCTCCGCGCCGTGCCAGTGATAGATCACGCGGCCGGTGGTGAGCATCAGCGGGTACTCCTCGTCCGGAAGCTCGGCGGGCGGCATATGCTCTGCCGGGACGAAACGCCCCAGCCCGCGGCTGAATTTACCAACGTGCAGGATGGGCGTGCCGGGATGGTTCGCATCCTTCACCGGCCACTGAAGCTGCTCGCCGGCGTTGAGCCGGTCATACGTCACGCCGGCATAGATCGGCGTCACCGCGCTGATCTCGGCCATGATGGCGGACGGCGAGGGATAGCGCCACCCGGCCCACGGCGCGTCCGGCGCGGGGGTGACCGCGCCCAGCGCGATCATCTGCTGCGCGAGTTCGGCCACGACCCAGCTATCCGGTTGCGCTTCGCCGGGCGATGATACGGCCTTGCGAACGCGCTGGATGCGCCGTTCGGTGTTAGTGAAGGTGCCTTCCTTCTCCGCGAAACTGGCGGCGGGGAAGACCACATCGGCAAATTGCGCGGTCTCGCTGTAGAAGATCTCCTGGAGCACGAAGAACTCCGATTTCGTCATCGCCTCGCGCACGTGGTTCAGGTCGGGATCGCTGGTCATGGGGTTCTCACCGATGACGTACAGTGCGCGCACCCGGCCCGTGTCCAGCCCGTGCAGCATCTCGGTGACGGTCAGCCCGACCTCACCCGGCATCGGCGCGCCCCAGGCCGCCTCGAATTTGGCCTGCGTCGCCTTATCGGTGACGTATTGATAGCCGGAATAGACGTTGGGCAGCCCGCCCATATCGCACGCGCCCTGGACGTTGTTCTGTCCCCGCAACGGATTGACGCCGCCGCCGGGCACACCCATGTTGCCCAACACCATTTGCAGATTGGCGCAAGTGGTCACATTCGGCACGCCGACCGTGTGCTGGGTGATGCCCATCGCATAGAGCAGGCTGCCGGGCCGGTTTTCGGCCATCATCCGCGCGGCCAACTCGAGTTGCTCGGCGGGCACGCCGGTGATTTCCTCAACCACCTCGGGCGTGTACTTCTCGATCACTTCCTTCATCGCCTCGAACCCTTCGGTCCGCTCTTCGATGAACTGGCGATCCTCCCAACCCTCGCGCAGGATGATGTGAATCAGCCCGTTAAGCAGGGCGAGATCGGTGCCCGGTTTGTGCCGCAGATGTATATCCGCATACGTGGCGATGTCAATCCGGCGCGGGTCGGCTACGATGAGCTTCGCGCCACGTTCGCGTTTGGCGCGCCGAATCTTGACGCCGATGACCGGGTGCTGCTCGGTGGTGTTGCTGCCGATGATGAAGATGCAACTGCTTTGCTCGGTGATGTCGCGGATCGAGTTGGTCATTGCGCCGCTGCCGAAGCTTGTCACCAGACCGGTGACGGTAGCGCTGTGTCACAACCGGGCGCAATGGTCTATGTTGTTGGTCCCGATCACCTGCCGTGTCAGCTTGTTGACGAGGTAGTTCTCCTCGCTGGTACACTTCGCAGAAGTGAGGACTGCGATGGCGTCGCCGCCGCTTTCGGCCTTGATCGTCGTGAACTTGCGCGCCACGACATCGAGCGCGGTGGGCCAATCCACTTCGACCCAGGGCGATTGCTTGGGCTGGATCTCTGGATGCACGGCCTCGCTGTGAGCCGGCGCTTGATCGTCGCGTTTGCGGCGCTTCCGATCCGCCATCTGCGGTTTCTTCTCCGGTAGTTTCAGGTCGCCGTCCGCCAGCCGCCATTCGCCGTTCTCAGTGCGCTGCGCCAGCTCCGCTGCATCGAGCCACTGCGCCCGCACAAGCGGTCGCTTCAGCCGGTCGGGATGATGCACGTAGTCATAGCCATAGCGCCCCTTGACGCAGGTTGCGTGGCCGTTGACGGGCGCATCGGTCGCGGAGGTCACGCGGATGACCTTGTTGTTCGAGACGTTGAGATCGAAGTTGCACCCCACGCCGCAATAGGAACAGGTGGTGCGCACCTTCGTGATCCGGCTGACGCGGCCCCGCCCCACGCTCATCTTGTCATACAGCGCGCCGACGGGGCAATAGGCCACGCACTGGCCGCAACTTTCACAGCGCGCATCCAGCAACAGTTGGTCGGCCCCCGCCACCAGTTTGCTGTCAAACCCGCGATTGGCGATGTTCCACACGTCCCGGTTCTGCATCTCGGCGCAGGCGCGCACGCAGCGGGAGCAGAGGACGCACTTGTTCAAATCAATGAAGATGAACGGGTTGGGATCGGGATTGATGGGATACGTATGGCGCGCGCCGTCCTGCTCGGGCCACGCGACTTCGTACTCATACACCAGATCCTGCAACTCGCAGTCGCCGTTCACCTCGCACGTCATGCACTCGTTGGGGTGATCGCTGAGCAACATCTGCAAGACGAAGCGCCGCGTGTCGCGCGCGTCCTGGCTCTCGGTGTCCACCACCATCCCCTCGAAGACCGGCGTGGTGCAAGCCGTCTGCACGCCGCGCGCCCGCTCGACGGAGACGACGCACATCCGGCACGCGCCCACGTTGCTCAGGTCGGGGTGATGACACAGCGTGGGGATGCGAATCCCCGCGCCGCGCGCCGCCTCCAGGATGGTCGCGCCGTCGGGTGCGACGACGCGCTGGTTATTGATGGTGAGGGTGACGGTCATATGGACTCCCGTAAACTACGGCTCACGAAACTAAAATCCGAGAACACAACTTCGTTCCCTTTGTAGTGACGGCTTCAGCCGTTTGCCGGGCACAACGGCTGAAGCCGTCACTACAAAGGGCATTGGATAGAGACTAAGGCAACGGCTGGCCGTTCAGCTCCAGCCAGTCGAGGTCGCAACGCAGGCAACGTTTGCATTCTTCCTGCACCGTGGCTTCATCCCACAGCGATTCGCGCTCGTCGAAGCGCTCGCCGCGTTCCTGCCGCTGCTCCGCCGTCAGCTTGAGTGGCTTGGGGCGATGCGCGTCCGCGTAATCGTCAAGATCGTAAAGCTGGACGATGTCGTGGCGCTTGGGCTCGACGTACACTTCGCCCAGTTCGCCGGTGGTCAGCCACGTGTCTACCGACTGCGCGACCAGATTGCCCTGCGCCACGGCGCGCACCACCGTGCTCGACCCAACCACCGCGTCGCCGGCAGCGAACACGCCCGCCATAGTGGTCTCGGCGGCTTTGCCCACCTGGAAGACGCCGCGCTGGTGGACGCCGAGGCTCTCATCTTCGATCCAGGTCGCCAGCTCTCCGATGGCGGGGATGACGATATCGCACGGGATCGTAAACTCCGCGCCGGGGATGGGTACCGGTTGGCGACGCCCGCTCTCGTCAATCTCGCCCAACCGCTGGCGCAGCGCCTCGACGGCGGTGACGGCCGGTGAGCCGGCCACCTCGACGCGCGAGACGAGGAAATGGAACTGCACGCCATCCTCTTCGGCGGCGTCAATTTCCTCCTGCATGGCGGTCATGTCGTCGCGCTCAGAGCGGAAGAGCACATGCACTTCGCTCGCGCCGAGCCGCACGGATGAACGGGCCGCGTCTACCGCGGTGTCCCCGCCGCCCACGACCACCACGCGCTTGTCCTTGAGATCCGGCGGCTGGCCCATGGCGATCTCGCGCAGCAATTGCAACCCCTGGATGATCCCCGTTCGGTCTTCGCCCGGAATATCGAGGGCGCGACTGCGGTGCGCGCCGACGGTCACGATGACCGCCTGGTAGCCGTCGTCTTTCAGACTTTGAACCGTGAAATCCGCGCCCAGCTCCATGTTGGGCTTGAACTCAACGCCTGCCCGCCAGATGTTCTCGATTTCAGCCATCAGCGCCTCGCGCGGCAGGCGGAAGGCCGGGATACCGTAGGTCATCATGCCGCCGGGCAACGGCATCCGTTCGAAGACGGTGACGCCGTAGCCCTGTTGCGCCAGCCGCAACGCCGCCGTCAGCCCACAGGGGCCTGCGCCGACCACGGCCACCTTGATGTTCCTGGGCGGCTTCAACTGAGGCGGCGTCCAGGGTACTTCGAACTCATGATCAGACATGAAGCGTTTGGCATGACGGATGGCGATCGGCTCGTCAATGTCGCCGCGGCGGCAGTTGCGCTCACAAAACGCGGGGCAAACGCGCCCGCAAATCAACGGGAAGGGGTTGGATTCGCGATGAATCGCCAGCCCTTCGGCATAGCGCCCCTGCGCGATGAGGGCCAGATAGGCCGGCACGTCTACCCCCGCGGGGCAATCGCTGACGCACCGGGCGCGCACGAGCATCTGGCAACTGCCGGCGGGGCAGCGTTGCTCCGTGATGTGCGTGATGAACTCTTCCTCGAAATGGCGCAGGGCCGAAAGCACCGGCGTCGGGGCCAACTGACCCAACGCACACAACGACCCCTTCTGCATGCCCACGGCCAACTCGCGCAGCCGATCAAGGTCGGCCAATTCGCCCTTGCCGGCCGTGATGCGCTCGAGGATTTCCAACATGCGCGTGCTGCCCAGACGGCAAGGCGGGCATTTACCGCAACTCTCATCGCAGGCAAACTGCATGAAATACTTGGCGAACTCAACCATGCAAGTCGTCTCGTCAACGACGATCATCCCGCCCGAGCCCATCACCGCGCCGGCGGCGCGCAGCGAGTCGAAGTCAACCGGCGTATCCAGATATGCGGCGGGCAGGCATCCGCCGAGCGGCCCACCGGTCTGCACGGCCTTGAACTTACGGCCCCTGGGGACGCCGCCGCCAATCTCGGAGATGATCTGGCCGAGGGTGATGCCCATCGGCACTTCGATCAACCCGGTGCGGTTGACCATGCCCGTCAGGGCGAAGACGGCCGTGCCGGGGCTGTTGGCCGTGCCCAGGCCGCGGAACCAGTCTGCGCCCAGACGGATGATGCGCGGGACATAGGCATAGCTCTTGACATTGTTGACGTTGCTGGGCTGATCCCACAGGCCGGCGACCGCAGGATAGGGCGGTCGGGGCCACGGCTGGCCGCGCTCGCCCTGGATCGAGGCCATCAACGCCGTCTCCTCGCCACAGACAAACGCGCCCGCGCCCTCTTTGATGAAGATGTCGAAGCTGAAATCGGAGCCGAGGATGCGCTCGCCCAGCAGGTTCAGATTGCGGGCCGCGTCCAGCGCAATTTCGAGCCTCCGGATCGCAAGCGGGTATTCGGCGCGGCAATAGATATAGCCAACTTGCGCGCCGATGGCGTAACCGGCGATGATCATCCCCTCGATGACCGAATGCGGGTCGCCCTCCAGCGCGGAACGATCCATGAATGCGCCGGGGTCGCCTTCGTCGGCGTTGCAGATCACGTACTTGGGCCAGCGCTGCGTCTGGCGCGCCAGTTTCCACTTGGTGCCCGTTGAGAAGCCGCCGCCCCCACGGCCGCGCAACCCGGAGTTGATGACTTCTTCGATGACACCTTCGGGCGTCATGGTCGCCATCACCTTTTGCAGCGCCGCGTAGCCATCCATCGCCAGGTAATCATCCACGGATTCGGGGTCAATCAGCCCGCAATTGCTCAGAACAACGCGCATCTGATTCGCCTGAAACGGGATGGGCTGGTGTTCCTTCGGATCAACGAACGAGATTGTTTCCAGCGTGTGATCGGCGACGGTGATGGCGTTGGGCACGACTTCGCCGACAATGACGCCGTGGCGCAGCGGATCGCCATCGAAATGGGCGGCAAAAATCTCGGGGATGAACTCCGCCACGGCGCCGCCATAGCTCACGCGGCGTTCGGTTCCGGCCTGGAGTTCGATGATCGGCTCGAAGGAGCACATGCCGACGCAGCCCACCTGTGAGACGGTCGCACGCAGGCCGCGGCGCGCCAACTCGGCCTCAACCGCGTCCAGCGTATCCCCCGCGCCCGCCGCCAGCCCGCAAGTCCCCATGCCGACGGTGATATACAGATCGGCCTCAGTCTTCGCCTGCCATAGTTCCTGAGCCTCTGCCCGACGCTGCGCTACAACCTCTGTCTGCACGGTCATGTATCCTCTCCCATTTCCGCCTGCTATCGCCCGATCCGACGACCCACGCTCTACGCCTCTCCCACCTGCCGCTCGATCTGCCGCAACAACTCATCTTCTTTCACGCGTCCCACCACCTGACCGTCCATCACGGTAACGGGCGCGAGCGCACAGGAACCGATGCAATAGACGATCTCCAGGGTGAGTTGTCCATCTTCGGTCGTGGCGTTTGGGCGAACATCGTATTCATCTGCAACCGCCTTCAACAGCGCCGGCGCGCCCTTGACGTGACACGCCGTGCCGTCGCACACTTTGAGCACATGCCGGCCGCGGCGCTGAAGATAGAACTGCGCGTAGAAGGTCGCCACCGCATAGACTTTTCCCAGGGAGATATTCAATCGGTCGGCGATAGATTGGAGAACTTCAGGGGGCAAATAGCCATATACCTCCTGCGCTCGCTGCAATATCGGAATGAGCGCGCCCCGATCATCCTGATATTTGGCGAAGACTTCCTCCAGCGGCGAGAGGTCCAGCGCGGTATCGCTGTCAATCATGTGCAAAGCTCCTGACGGCAAGTCGCTCGATCATTATCAAGCACTGTATCAAATGTTTCGTACCGTCGCCATGACCGGTATCATTCTGCGCGGAACTCGTGCCAAACAGAGCGAAGGCGCGCCCAACCTGCAAAGTATATCGCCGGGGCGACGACTCCGCAGCGCGACTCACTTTCGACAAATGCAGGGCTTAGCTGCGCGCGCCGACGATGAAATTTTCCAAGTCTTTGATCTGCGTGTTCTGCGTGTCAATGACCGCCTTGAGGAGATCGCCGATGCTGACAAATCCGATCATCCGATCGTCCTCACACACCACCAGATGGCGGATATGCTTGTCGGTCATGAGTTGCATACACGTCTCGGTGGTATCATCGGGGCCGACGCAGTACACCGGACTGCTCATCAGCTCTTCCACGGCGGTCGCCTGCGACGATTTGCCGTGCAGGATGACCTTGCGCGCATAGTCGCGCTCCGAGAAGACGCCCAGCACATTGCCGTCGGCGTCTACCACCGGCACGGCTCCGACGTTCTTTTCCGCCATCAATTGCAGGGCCTTGTACACCATATCGCGTGGGCCAACGGTCCACACGTCCGAAGATTTGCCGCTCAGAAGGTCCTTTACGAAAGTCATCGCTTTATCCTTCCCCGGCGTCTACGCCGGATATTTACCCCGCCTCGGTGCGGGATCTGCCGTCCACGATTTCATCCCAGAGCATCTCCACGGCCTGTTGCACGCCCTCGGTGGCCGGCGCGCTGAATTCTTCGCCGAAATCGAACTCCTGGCCGAAAATGGAGATCAACTCGGCCTCGGGCGTGTTGCCGAACCACTGCCCGGCCAGCGCCAGCAGCGCCTCCGGCTTGAAGTGATGCGACACCAGCGCCGGATCCATGTTGGGCGACAGGGGCACGCGCCGCACCAGTTCCGGGTACCGGTTCACGTGCGCATCCACGAACCACACGCGGTCGTAAGCAGCCAACGTCTCGGATAGCTCAGGGTTGAGCTGTTGCAGAAATAGCGTGTCGGCGGCCGCGCCCAACTGATCGAAGCCGTCTTCGCCTTCGATCAGGGGGGCCTTACCCAGCCGTTCACGGAGCTGGTTAATGACCGTCAGGCCGACGCCGTCGTCGCGCCGGCTGGGATTGCCGTAACCGATGATCAGTACCCGCATAAATCACACCCATCATTGCACCCGGATTGTATTGTAAATTTTATCATACAGCCGATCACCTTGCACATCCATGATTAAGCGCAGGCTCAGGTAAACCTCTTCCCCCGCACGCGCGGCGCATCTGAGGATGCTTACTCCGCGGGAGCGCGGAAGGTTGCTTCGCGATCTTCGTGCTTCGTGACCTTCGCGCCCTTTCGCGCCTTCGTGGTTCAAATCTCTCTGCGCGCGGCGCATCTGAGGATGCGCACTCCGCGGGGGATCGGGGCGACAAAAAAGCGGCCCCTCGGCTTGATCCGCCGGGAGGCCGCTTCATTACGTCATCAGATACGACGAAGGATTTTGTTATTCGCGCACCAGGCGACGAACTTCGTTCCCGGCGCGGTCCACGAAGGAGAGCTCCAGCGGCATCTGGCCGATGGCGTGCGTCGAGCAGGAGAGGCACGGGTCGTAGGCCCGAATGGCGGCCTCGATCCGATTCAACGCGCCCTCGGTGATGTTGTTGCCGTCGAGATAGGTCTTGGCGACCGAATCCACCGCGTTGCTCATCGCCCAATTGTTGTTGCCGGTGGAGACGATGAGATTCACCCGCTCCAGCTTGCCGTCCTCGTCCACCCAGTAATGGTGCCAGAGGGTGCCGCGCGGCGCCTCGATGATCCCCACGCCTTCGGCGTTGGTCACCCGGCCGGTGATCAGGATGTCGGTGCTCATGATGTCGGGGTCTTCCAGCAACACCCGGACGTTCTCGATGCAGTAGAGGTCTTCGATCAGGCGGGCGTAGTGATAGTACAACGTCCCCTCGATGACCTGCCCACCGCGCACCTGCTGGAACACCTCGTATTCGGCCTGCGCCAACGGCGTCGCCATGCGTTCGGCGGCGTTCAAGCGGCCCAACGGCCCCACGCGATAGACGCCGTCAGGCCAGCCCATCTTCTTGTAATACGGAAACTTAAGATAGGTCCACGGCTCGACGTGCTCAGCGATGTAATTCAGATAGGTGCGACCGTCGAAGCGCTCCAACTGCTGGCGGTTCTTGTCAACCAGGCGCACGTCGCCGTTGTAAAGCTCTACCGCGTTCTCGGGGCTAACCATGCCCATGTAACCGGTGGAGAAGACCGCAAACTTCGCCAGGTCGTCCTCATGTTGCGCCATCCAGCCTTTGATGACGGCGATGCCTTCCTGCACGTAGCCGATCATTTCGTCTACCTGCGCCAGGATGCTTTCGCGGTCGGCGGCAGACAGTGCGTTGTTCACGCCGCCCGGCACGGCGAAGTTCGGATGGATACGCCGCCCGCCCAGCGTCGCGATGATCTCCTGCCCGAACTTGCGCAGCGCGATGGCTTTGCCGGTCAACTCCGGGTTCGCCATGTACAGGCCCACGACGTTGCGCGTGGCCGGGTCGTGGTCAAAGCCCAACAGCAAGTCGGGGCCGGCCAGTTCGAACACGTGCATCGAGTGCGACTGAATCACCTGGCCCATGTGCATCAGCTCGCGCAGTAGCTTCGCCGGGCGCGGCGGATCCACGCCGATGATCTGGTCGCCGGCCTTGGCCGACGCCAGGTGATGGCTGACCGGGCAGATGCCGCAGATGCGCTCGGTGATCAGGGGCATCTCGAAGTACATGCGCCCTTCGCAGAACTTCTCGAACCCGCGGAACTCGTTGACGTGGAAAAGCGCCTTCTCGACCTTGTTATTGTCGTCGAGCTGTATCGTCACTTTGGCGTGCCCCTCAATCCGCGTCACCGGCTCGATGGTAATCTTTTGTCCCATGCCCATACTCCTCTCTCAATGCCAGTCCAGGGTTTTGCCCTGCAGCTCCGGCATCCGGCCGGCCAGCAACTCGGTCAACACATACCAGATCGCGTCCGCCGACGGCGCACAGCCCGGCACGTAGATATCTACCGGCACGACCTGATCTACGGGACGGGTGAGTTGCATACAGGCGATCTCGGGATCATCCGGGATCTGACCGTCCACGGTAGACTCGCTGTCAATGTAGGCGCGCTCCAGCGCCGCCTGGATGCCGACGGCGTTGCGCATCGCGGGGACGCCCCCGAACACGGCGCAATCGCCCAGCGCAATCAGGATTTTGCTGCGCTCGCGCATCATCTTCGCCACGGCTTCGTTCGCCGAGTTGTTGATGCCGCCCTCCAGGATGCCGACCGTGACGCCGCTTTCCGGCGGATGCTTGAGGTCAGTTATCGGCGTGCTCATCAACGTCGCCTGTTGCACGAGTTCGATAATCCGCTCATCAATATCCAGAAACGACATATGGCAGCCGGCGCAGCCGCACAGCCAGTCGCTGGCGATGGTTACTTTTTCTTTCGTATCGTTATTATCGCTCATTTGCCTTCTCCTAACGCGCCATAAGCTCGGCGATGTCGGCCATCGTCTTCGTGTCCGCTGCAACGGAAGCCGGCGCGGTCGTCGCTGCGACAACCGGCAGGACGCGCCCCTCGATGTTCACGATGTGGCCGTCTTGCTCCGTCCACACGCGGGCGGGCAGCACCACATTGGCGGCGTCCGTCCATGCGCTGCGATAAGCCGCCTGCACCACCGTGAACTGCGCGGCAGGCAAATGTCCATCATCCGGCTTCGGCAGATCATCGCCCGCCAGCACGTAGAGCGCCTGCGCCTCGACCGGCCCTGCGCTCAGGCCCAACTCCGCCGCCGCAGCCGCGTTCGTGCCCGTATAAAGCGGCATGAAGCGCACCATCTCCGGCAGGCTACGCAACGCGGCCTTCACATCCTCGGCCAACCCCACGCCGTAGAGCACGACCGGCTTATGCGCCCCGGCGACCAGCGCCGCCACGTCGCCGATCTGGCTCATCGGTAGCCGTTGGCGCGCCCAGGGATCCAATTCGGTCGCTTCATCGTTCACCACGACGATCCGCGCGCCCTTATCCGCGGCGCGCTTGGCGAGGTAGCCGATGACCTTCTGGTCTTCCAACGGGTTCGCGCCCACCACAACCAGCAGATCCGCCGCCGGCACGTCCTGTAGCGTGGCCCGCGCGCCCCAGACTTCCGGCGTATCGCCGTAGAGCAGCCCGGCCTGATCCGAATGCAACGCATCGCCCATCAGCGCCTTGAAGGCGGTCAGGGTCTCGGTGGTGGCCCGCGGCGTCACCAGCCCGGCGACCGACCCCACGCCCTTCAGCCCGTTCGCCGCCGCCGCCAGCGCCTCGCCCCAGCTCACTTCCTGCCAGGCGTCGCCGTTGCGCACCATCGGCTGGGTCACGCGGTCCGCTTGCGGCTCGCATGTCTCGAAGCGCCCGGTAACGCACAGCAGGCCGCCGTTGGCCGCATCCCAATCGCCCTCGACGCGCAACAGGTTGTTGCTGCGGGTGACGATCTCGATGCCGCAACCGACCGGGCAGGCCACACAGGTGGCCGGCGTTTCGGTGATGTCCTGCGCGCCGCCCATATAGGCGCTGCGCCGGTCAATCAATGCGCCGGTGGGGCACACTTGCAGACACGTACCGCAGGAAACACAGGTGGATTCGCCCAGCGGCGCGTTCGCGTCGGCGATGATCATGGTGTGGATGCCGCGGTTCATGAGGCCCAACGTGTGGTTCGCCACGATGTCATCGCATGCACGAATACAGCGGCGGCACAGGATGCACCGGCTGTGATCCATGAAGAAGTACTCGCGCGTGGCGTCTACGGGCCAGTCCGCGCAGGTGTTCTCCGGGAACTGCCAGTGGGTCATGTGGTTCTCGTAACCCAACTGCTGCAACTCGCACTGGGTGTTCGCCTGCGAGCCGCTCACCGCGCAGAACATGCAATAATGCACGCGCTCGGAGAAGATCAGGTCCAGCACGAACTTGCGCGCTTCCAGCACCTTGGGCGAACTGGTGTGAATCACCAGCCCCTCGGACACCGGGAAGGTGCAGGAGGGTTGCAACGACCGTTGCCGTTCGATCTCAACAAGACACACGCGGCACGCGCCTTCCGGCTTCAGCGCCGGGTGGTGACACAGCGTCGGGATGTAGATTCCCGCCTCTGTGGCCGCTTCGTAGACGGTCTGGCCGTATTCGGCCTGGACCTTCCGGTCATCAATCGTCAGATTTACTTTCGGCATCTTTGCACCTCGTGAAGATGTCTCTCTGGGCCGCTATTAAAAGCGGATCATCGCGAACCCGATAAAAACCTGGTTCAACCCAAAATTTCCGGCGTGCGTGGCTCCAACACCAGCGCAATGCCGTCCAATACTTGCCGCACACGTCTAGGAGAAAGCGTGCCAATGTAGTCACCAAGACGCTGCTTGTCTATTGTGACAATCTGTGTCACATTAATCACGCTGCGCTTCGGCAACCCGGCTTCACCTGTTTCCAGCAGAATGTTGCCGGGCGCCTCAGCCCGTTGCAGGTTCGAAGTCAACGCGAGCATGATTACGGTGCGGATGCGGCTCTCATTGACCAGGTCGTTTTGTATTACCACGTAAGGACGCAGGAACCCCGGTTCTGACCCTAGCGGTGCAGGTAAGTCTAACCAGTAGAGATCTCCCTGCCGGATCACCATTCACCCTCCACGGCTTCACGATGCAATTCAAGCATCTGTGTCAGGGTCGCTTCCTCTTCTGCATCCAGATCGTTGGCATAAGCGGCATTGAACTGCGCGAGCAGCGCCTGATTCTCCTGGCGCCGGATGTATTCCTCCAGCGCCAGCGCATACAGGCGGCTGCGCGAGACGTTCATCTCGCGGGCCAACTCCTCGGCCTGCTCGAACAATGATTTGTTAACCGAAACTGCCGTCTTGATGGTATCCATTTGGTTATACCTCCACTATATCTGATAGTATAACTCGATGGGATACCCGTGTCAATCGCCGGTGTAGTCCAGCCCCTTGTGCCCGTCACTGACGCCCACAAGGGGCTAGACTACACTGGCTACTAGGCAATATTCACTGTCGCCATCACCGCGCCCTTCGAGCGGGGGCGGATGTTGATGGCGTTAAGGTTACATACGTCGTAGCACTCGCCGCACTGAATACAGAGCGCCTGATCAATCACATGCACTTCCTTGCGGCTGCCCGTGATGGCGTCCTGCGGGCATTTCCGCAGACACAGCATGCAACCCTTGCAGTTGACCGGGTCCACTTCGTATTCGAACAGGCTCTTGCAAGAGCCGGCGGCGCAGAAGCCCTCGTTGACGTGCATTTCATACTCGGCGCGGAAGAAGCGCAACGCCGCCATCACCGGGCCGGGTGTGAGCTGGCCCAACTGACACAGCGACGCCTCTTTCATCCAGGTGGAGATCCACTCGATCTCGTCCAGGTCTTCCGGCTTGCCGCGGCCTTCGGTGATGCGCGTAAGCACCTCGAGCAGCCGTTGGCCGCCCACGCGACAGGGCACACATTTGCCGCACGATTCTGCCGAGGCGAACTCGAGGAAGTACTTGGCGAACTCGACCATGCAGGTGGATTGATCCACGACGATCATGCCACCGGAGCCCATCGTCGCGCCCACCGCCGTCAGCGAATCGAAATCCACCGGCGTATCCAGCGCGGACTCGGGCAGACAACCGCCCAGCGGGCCGCCCGTCTGCACGGCCTTGAAGACCTTCTTCTTGGGCATACCGCCGCCGATATCGTAGATGATCTCGCGCAGCGTGATACCCATCGGCACCTCGATCAGGCCCGTGTTGCGAATCTGACCGGTCAGCGCGAAAACCGCCGTACCCGGCGAACCTTTGGTGCCGATGCTGCGGAACCACTCAGGGCCGTTCAGGATGATCTGCGGCGTCATGCAGTAAGTCTTGACGTTGTTCACCGTGCTGGGTTGCGCCCAAAGACCTTTCACCGCGGGGAACGGCGGCTTCGGCCGCGGCTCGCCGCGCCGGCCTTCGATGGAGGCCATCAGCGCCGTCTCTTCACCGCAGACGAACGCCCCCGCGCCTTCCTTCAGGTGCAGGTCGAACGAGAAGTCGGTGCCCAGGATATTCTCGCCCAGCAAGCCATATTCATGCGCCTGCTCGATCGCCATCTTCACGCGCTCGATCGCCAGCGGGTACTCGGCGCGGCAGTAAATATAGCCGTCGCTCGCGCCCACGGCGAAAGCCGCGATAATCATGCCTTCGACCACTGCGTGCGGATCGCCTTCGAGGATCGAACGATCCATGAACGCGCCGGGGTCGCCCTCATCCGCGTTGCAGATGACGTACTTCGGCTGCGAGGGCGTGCGCCGGGCAAACTCCCACTTGAGGCCGGTCAGGAAGCCCGCGCCGCCGCGCCCGCGCAGCCCCGAATCCTTCATCTCGGTCAACACGTCTTCGGGGGTCATTCCCGTGACGACCTTCGCCATGGCCGCGTAGCCGTCGCGCGCGATATATTCGTCAATGCTGTCGGGGTTGATTATGCCGCAGTTACGCAGCGCGATCCGCACCTGCTTGCTATAGAAGGGAATTTCTTCATAGCGCGGCAAGGCCGTGCGCGACACCGGTTCCTGATAGGCCAGCCGCTTCACGACGCGCCCCTTCACCAGGGTTTCTTCCACCAGTTCGGGCACGTCTTCCGGCTTCACCTGGCAATAGAGCAGGTTGTCGGGATAAATCGTCACGATGGGGCCTTGCGCGCAGAAGCCACGGCAACCGGTCGGCAAAACGCGCACCTCATCGGAAAGACCGCGTCGCGCGACCTCCGCTTCAATCGCCTCCCTCACAGCCTGTGAGTCATTCGAATGACATCCCGTGCCGCCACAGATCATCACGTCCGCTCGCAGATGGGTGGGCATGTCCGGGGCCGCCGATGTCATTAATTCCATACTCGCCATAAGTCCACGTCCTTGACTGAGATTCAGAAATCCTGATAAGCCAGTTCTTCGTAAGTTTTCTCGAGTAAATATTTATGTCGCATCTCTTCGGCGGCCAACATCTCAAAGACCCCACGAACCAGCTCATCCTCAACATTTTCCGCCATCGCCAGGTAGAAATCATGCGCCATCTTCTCACGATGCGCCGCGAAGATCAGCACCTCTTGATAATCGGCGTCCGGCTCCACGCTGCCGCCGACCAGATGATCGGTAATGCGTAAATCGGGGACGGCTTCAGCGCTCGCCCGTCGCAGCGCCCAGCGCACATTCCCCGCCTGGATCTCTTCCAGCTTTGCCTTGTGGCCCCATTCCTGGGCGGCGAGTTCCAGAAGCCGCTCGCGGATCGGGTCGGTCGTGCTGCGACCCGCGGCGTCTTCATACATCCGGGCTGCCTGCACTTCGATCTCGATTGCGCGATTCAGGATGGCGTCCAGCGTATCGTACTCGCCCATAACAACCCCCAGGCTTAGCTCACTTCCAACCGGCCCATCGCCCACTCCGGCACAATTCGCCCGTTGACCAGATGCTCCTCGATCAAGCGGGGGATCATATTCGGCTTGACGTTGACGTAGGTCACGCGCGGCATCCCGGCCTGCTCGATGTCTACCAACGGCTCTTTGACACACTGACCGATGCAACCGACCGTTTTGACGTGCGCCTCGATCCCGCGCTTCTCCAACTCGTCCGTGATCGCGTGCATCACCTCGCGCGCGCCGGCGGCAATGCCGCAGGTGCCCATCCCGACCACGATGGTCGTGCCGGTCTCGGTGCGTGTCTTGATGTTTTGCTGCGCTTCTTCACGAACCCGTTTCAAATCTTCAAGTGATTTCAGCTTCGCCATTCTCATGCTCCAGGTCTTCTTCACCTTCGGTCAGAGCGTTCGCCAGCCACCGGCGCACCGTCGGGTCAGCCAACGGGGTCCCGTCCAGCATCGCGCGAATCTCCGCCGTATCAAACTCGAAACTGTTGTCGTTGCGCCGATGGACGTAGCTCAGATCGGCGTCCCGCTCGCTGAGCAGATATGCCAGCAGCGTGCCAGCCATATCGCCCAACGGCTGCCGGTCGGGGTGGCTCAGGCGAAACGTCGCCGCAACCTGCGTCCCCACCCCCGGCTGCGACTCCACGGTCATCATGCCGTCTGCCCGCTCTGCGGCAGCCATCATCAGCGGCAGCCCCAGTCCCACGTGACGGGTGGTCCGGGTGGTATAGAACGGATCCAGCACCCGCCGGATCGTCTTGGCGTCCATCCCCCGCCCATCGTCGGCCACGGTGATCGTCAGCTGATCCAGGGCCGTATCTTCATCTATCGTCAGCGTCACACGCCCGGCTCCGGCTTCCACGGCGTTCTGCAACAAATCCAGGACGTGCAGGGCGATTTCGCGCACGGCGCCGACGCTATGCTTCCAACTTCTGGACAGTCTCAACAAGATTCTCAGCCGTCAATCGGCCATAGACCTTGTCGTCAATCACGGCAATGGGCGCAAGCCCGCACGACCCCAGGCAATAGACGATTTCCATCGTATATTCGTAATCGGGCGACGTGCCGCCGGGCAACACACCCAGCTCTTTGCTCACCTCGCTCACCAGCTTGCCGGCGCCCTGCACGTGGCAAGCCGTGCCATCGCAAATGCGAATCAGGTGCTTGCCGCGGCGCTCCAGGCGGAACTGCGCGTAGAACGTCGCCACCCCCATCAACCGGCTGAGCGGGATGCCCGTCTGGCTGGAGACGGCGTGCATCGCCTCTTTCGGCAGGTAACCATAGGTTTCCTGCACCCGTTGCAGGATCGGAATCACTGCACCGCGCTGTTCACCATACTCTGCGAGGATGGCGTCCAGTGGCGTCAGATCAATGGTTTCCGGGTCGTGAATCATGCAATCCTATCCGTTTCTGCGCAAAGATAACGGTGCCCCTTGCGGGCGCACCGTCGCGAATCCCTTATGCACTCGGCTGTGATTGTGTCACCGCGAAGTGTGAAATAAATCACGTAGCTTCATCTGCAAGCATAGCACCAGCCACGGGTTGTGACCATGACCTTTATCATATCCGCATCATTACGCACACTGTATCGCTTGCGCCAGCGCCGCGCGCAACGTGGCAATATCGCTGACCGGCGCGTGAAAAGAGAGGGTCGGCCCCATCTCATCCAGCCGGTGGGCGTCACTGCCGGTGATTAACGGCCACGCCGCCAACTCGGGATGCTCACCCACCAACATCGCGGCATCGGTGTGCCGCGAGATTTCCATCGCAGCCACGTCAAGCCCCGGCGGGGCAAAACCAAGTTGCGCCAGCAGGCCAAACATGGGCCGGTCAACGTGCGCGGGGATGGCCGCGCCGCCCAATGCGTTCACCTGTGCGACCACATCATCCAACGAAAGATCGGTCGAGGTGAGCAATAAGCGCGTTTCGGTGCGCACGTACTCCCCCTCGGCGTCCACCACGTATTGCGCCCCGAAGGCGTCTTCCGGGTTGAGGGCATCCGGCAGCGCGGCATAGACCACCACTTCCCACGCCAACGCCTGCGCCAGCGTGTCGAACAGGCACAAGACGTGTACCTCTTCTCGTGTCTGCACCTCCATCCCCGGCAGAACAGTTAACCCCGCGCCGCGCGCGGCCTGCATCATCGCCGCACAGTTGCCCGCGGTGTTGTGGTCGGTAACGGCAATCAGGCGTAACCCGCATTCGAGCGCGCGTCGCACGATGAGCGGCGGGATCATCTCAACCTCGGCGCAGGGTGACAGCACCGTGTGCATGTGCAGATCAGCCGCCATGCTCACTTCCGGTTTCACGCGCCGACGCCCATCTCCCACAGGCGGGCCCACAATTTCGAACGTGGGCATGTCTGTCGTCAAGATGGGCACGCCGGTGGCGTCCGCCTTCGCCAGCGCGTCGGACGCCACCGGCTTACCCTCCGTCACGATCACGGCGGCCAGGTCGTTCAGATCGGCCACGGCGACGACGTTCAGGTGACCCTGTAAGGTCACCCATACGTCGCCCGCGCTCGCGCCGGCCATCGCGCAACTCAACATATCAGCGGCATAACCCCCGGTCACCTCGCGCGCCAGGCCGGTCTGCCCGGCGCTCACCGTCAGCGACAATGCTTCCACCACATCAGCGACACGCATCTCAACCCTGCTCCTTATCCGTTTCCAAATAGATGATGGTTTCCAGACGCGTGCCCGTCTCGGGCGACGACTCCAGGCGCATCTCATCGGCGCAGCCGCGGATGTTATCCAGCCCCATGCCGGCCCCGAACCCCATCTCGCGGATCCAATCGGGCGCGGTCGAAAAACCGGGTTGCAACGCCTGCTCGATGTCGGGGATGCCGGGGCCGGCGTCGTGCGCCACAATCGAAATCCGATCGGGCGTCACTTCCGCAATGATTCCTCCGCCGGTAGCCGAATGAATCACGATGTTCATCTCGGCCTCGTAGGAGATGATCGCGGCCCGGCGCACGATGCGCGGCTTGACGCCAATGCGGTTCAACGCCTGCTTGAGGGTGCTCGAGGCGCGCCCCGCCCGGTTGAAATCGCCCACCACCACGTCATAACACAGCACGACGCTGGTGCGGTCGGAAGCGATGTCGTCGAACACCTGGCTGGCGCGATACCGGCGTTCCTCCTCGATCTGGAACGCGTCTTGCAGCGCCCGCAACAGGCCGCGGGTGATGTCGCCGGGGGTGAGCACGCCCACCAGTTGATCGGCGGCGTTCACCACAACCAGCCGTCCCACGCCGCTGCGGGCGAAAATCTCCAACGCGCGCGTCACCGGCTCGTCTTCATGGATGGTATACAGCGAGCGCGTCATGTAGCCGCCAACCGTCGCCTCCATCGCGCCCCGCTCCATCGCGGTGATGAGGTTTTGCAAGCTCACGATGCCCACCAGTTGATCGCCCTGAAGCACAGGCAGCCCGGAGATACGCCGATCACGCATGATGGCGCCGATCTCGCGCATGGTCATCTCAGGCGTCGCCGTGATAGCATCGCGCGTCATCACCATGCCCACTTTGAGCACATACGCCAGTTCTTGCGCTTTCTGGATCGCGGCCATGAGTCCTCTTTTTGCGTCTCAATCCTGGCCGTTGCGCCTGCGGCAGGCCGGCAGCCCGGCGGCGAACAACCGCCCGCACGCCTCGAACATAATCAAATCGGTCGCCAGGATCGGGATGCCCACCTCATGCGCCAACTCCAGCATTTCCGGCGGGGGCTGCTTGCCGCGGACCAACAGGATCGCCGTCACGTCGGCCATCTCGCCGGTGCGCAAGTGGTGCGCACCGGCGAGACCGGTGAGCAGCAATGATTGCGCCAGATCGTAACGCAGCGCGTCGCTCATCAAATCCGCGGCAAAACCGGAACGCATATCCGCTTCAATGTCGGCATCGGAAGAAATCAACCTGGCATCTACAAGGTCCAGGATCTGGTGCAGGTGCATCGGAGTCCTTTGCATATTGGGGAATAAACACCGGGAGCCAGAGTTGTCTGCGCTCCCGGAAGACGCCCTCATTATGAGCGACCCGCATAACTGTCGCAATGACGCCAATCATATGCGTTTGCGATTGATAAGGCCTGGTGTAGCTATCGAGCCTGCGGCAGTACACCGCGGCGCAAATAAAAGACCGCTGGACTCATATCCCGCGGTCGGTTTAACTCATATTTCATTGGCGGGGCGAGGAAACCTCGCCGCTGCGCGACGCATCTGTTTTCCTGTAGGAGCAGGGGCGCCCTGCCCTGCAGATCTCTTGAAAATTCCGCGCCTCAGGGCGCAGCGGCCTGGGGCAGGCGATCGCTGCCGACGATTAACGTCAGATCCGCGTCATTCGACGGCGGCTCCGAGCGCACGTTGTCCGGTGAGATGCCAAACAGCCGCACCAGGGCCTCGAGCGTCTGCGGTTTGGTGTCGCCGTGGCTGATGAGCACCGTATCGGTGAAATTTGCGGTCGCGGCGTTGCCGACCACTGAGACGGCAAAACCCTGCTTGCCCAGATCCGCAGCCGTCTGCGCGCCCAGGCCCTCCTGCGTCGTGCCGTTCAACACCAGCAGCCGCGCGCCTTCATCGGCAATTGCCTTGCGCTCGACATCCACCCCATCCACCGCCACGATCTTCTCCGCGAAGATCGAATCGGCCGCGGCGCGCAACTTCGCCAGGTCGGGCGTCAGGATGTACCCCAGCTTGGGATCGAGCGTGACCACGCCAACGGTGTTGTCAATCACCACGCGCTGCGGGGCTTTCTGCTCCATCTCGCCCAGGGCGCGCGCCAGGGTGATGGCCTTCTCCACCGGCATATCGGTCTGCACGGTGTTCGCCATCGCCATCGCGAGACCGGGCAGGCGCGGCAGCAATGAGGCCAGTTGGCCCGGCTGCATGATCTTTTCGCGCACCGCCATCAACACCTGCTGCTGACGATCCGCGCGCCCGTAATCGGAATCCGCGTGACGCGTGCGCGCATACTTCAGCGATAGCGCCCCGTCCATGTGATTGGTGCCGGCTGGGATATAGAGCGGATCATACCCGTAATTCTCGTCCGGATACAGATCGTCGCGAATCTCACGCGGCACGTTGATGTCAATGCCGCCGATCAGGTCAATCACCTGCCGGAAGCCGTCGAAGTTCATCCGCACGTAATAATCCACCGGGTAGCCCAGCAAGTCCTCGACCGTCTCCTTGAGCAACTGGGGGCCGCCGCCAGGATATTGGCGAATCTCACCCAGCACATGCACCATGTTGATCTTGACGACATCCCCGAAGCCGGGCACAGTCACCAGCAGATCACGCGGCAGCGAAAACATCCCCAGGGTCGAATCTTCCGGGTTGAGGGTGATCACCATGATCGAATCGGTGCGGGAAACGGTTTGCCCGGGGCGATTGTCTACCCCCATCAGCAGCACCGTCACCCGCTTCGAGACCAGCGGCCGCGCCTCATCCTGGGTGTTCTGCGCAGGTTGGTTAAAGGCAATCACCGCGCTCGATTCGGTAGATTCCTGCGCCGGGATCGAGCGCACGAGTTGGGGCAGCGCCAGCGGAGGCATATCGGGGACCTGGGTAACGGTCTGCTTGCCCCAATCTACGAGGACATAAGCGGCGTAGACGAAAGACGCCACAAACAGCAGCAGCAGCGCGCCCAGCAACAAACCCGGCCAGACGGCGCGATGCCGCTGGACCGCCGTAGATGTATCTTGTGGTACGTAATCCATAAGTCTCTATTATATGCGCGGCCCCGCAAAGGCCCAAAGCCGCCCGAGATGGATGCGACGACTCGAAACACGAGCACCGTCTTGTGGAAGACGGCGCTCGGCGCAAAAACGTTCCAAAGAATGCGGCAGACTACTGTGTCGCTGCGGGAGTCTCCGGCGTCGCCGCCTCGGGCAGCGGCGCCTTGTAGAGCATGTCGCCAGTCAGGATGAAGAATGCGCCCCCCGCCTCATCCAGGAAGATGCTGCGCATGTCCTTGAGTTCATCGCCATCGCGCGACCACAACTGGCGCTGGAAGTTGCCGTTCTTGTCCAACTCGAGAATGCGTTGGTTGCCCGCGTCTGCGATGTAGAGCTTATCGCCGTTCTGCATCACGGCCAGCGACGCGGGCGCGCTCATGTCGTCGGGCAGGCCGCTTAACTCGAACGGCTGTTGCGCGCCGCCCAGGAATTTGAGCAGCCGGTTATCGGAGAAGAGCAGCCATACGCTGCCGTCAATCGCCATCTCCTGGACGCCGTCCATGCCGACGCTCTTACCGTCCGCCAGGTAAGGCTCCGGCGCGTTCTCATATCCGTTCTGGCCGGGCCGATAGCGCCAGATCTGGCCCGCCTGCCCATCGGCGACATAGAGATTGCCATTATAGCCGCTGGTCAGCAGCGGTGCGCCGATCTTTTCGGGCGATGCGAGCGGCACTTTCGCCGGCCCCCAGGTCACATCATAGCTGAACAGATTGCGGGCCGTATCCAGATTCAACAGCCTGCTGCGCTGATTGCCGGTCGCGTCCACCCAGGTCATATCCACGAAATCCGTGATCAGGGCACTATCCACTTGCTGGCCCTTGCTCAACACCGGCTTTTCGCCATCCATGGGGGTGACGCTGTCTTTGAGGGGCGAAAGGACGAAACGCTGCACCTCGTTGCGCCCCTTGTCGAGCACGTAGAGCGAATCGCCGCTCACGATTACCCGGCTCAGGTCGCTGCCCTCATTCTTGAACGCCCAGAGGGGCACAATGCCATAAATCGGCGTGATGTGATTGACGCGTTCGAGTTGATCCTGATAACGGCTCTTGACCTCGGTGTAGCGCGAGTCGTCGGGATGCGTGATATAGGCCTTATCGAGAAAGTCTTTGGCTTTTCCCAAACTCAGTCGCGCCAGATCCTCATCGGTGAGCGCGGCGGCGCTGGTAATGGCGGCCGACGCGCCGTCCAGGGTCTGTTGGAAGTCTGCCTCGACTTCACGCGCCCGCAGCCACCACATGGCAAACACCAGGCCGCCGACAATCAGCGGGATGACGATCAGTGCGAGCACCAGCGGCCACGGGCTGCGCCGCGGTTTTTCAACGATATTTTCTTCGTAAACGGCGTACCCCACAGGGTAATCCACCGGCTCATCTATCGCGACGAAACCTGGCTCGGGTTCGGGCTCCGGCGCCACTACGACAGCCTCAGGGGGCGGGGGTTGGAGCAGAGGTGGGACCGGCGGCATCGCCTCAGGCGGCGCGGGGTCCGGCGCGACAGCCTGTTCCGCGGGGCGAGAGCGACCGAAGAGCCGCCCGCCGACGCCCGCAAACATGCCGGTCTTCGCAACCGTCGCAACCACTTCCGGGGCAGGCGCCGAGGTCTTCGGTTCCTGCGGCGTCACGTGGGGCGCAACCACCGGCTCCGCGCTCGACGCGCCGACGAAAACCACCAGCGCGCTGAGATCGGCGTTGCCCCCGATCTGGCCCAGGTAATCGGCGGCGATGCCCACGTCGTTCGCCGTAGAAGCCACGGCCAACTGTTCCGGCGTCACATGATTCAACCAATCGCTTTGCGCCAGCAAGATCATGCTGCCCGGCTCGACACGCGTCTCAAAAATCTTGACGTCGGGCCGTTCTGCGCCGCCGACAGGTTGCGTCCATGCGCTCACATCACCGGGGAACTGCTCGACGGTCCTGGGGTGGCTCACCAGACAGAGCGCAGGCCCCGCTTGCGCGATGGTCAGACCCCACCCTTGCAGCGCTGCCAGGGTAATGCCCGCGCGCCAACTCGCCTCGAGGGTGTGGTTGGCGCGCACCAGCACGGAATGCGCCTCACGCACAGCGCGTGTCAGCGCAGCCGCCTGAGAACCGCCATCTTCATAGAAGGCCATCTGCGCGGCGTTAAGCATCTGGCGATACAAAGCGGCATTACCGGCGTCCGCGCCGATAATCTCCACCAGCATATATAATTTGCCGCGCGCATACTCCGGCAGGTCCGCGGCGGGCTCAACGGCCCGGGCATTGGTTGCGCGTCCCTGCGGCTGTCCGCCCGAAATGCTGAATTGACCAATCACTGTGCGGGGTGAATCGGGCATCTGGCGTGCTCCTATCGAGGCGACCCGACGAAAAAGACCATTCTGCGGCCGGTCGCTGCGCCCTAAATGCCCTGGGGTTATGTCATTCTCTTGAACGACCAGGGTACGTTGAACACAGCAAAGAATCTCCGCTTGATTTTATGTCAGCGCGCGCGTTTTGTCAATCGTTTGCCCAAAGGAGACATCCTCGCTATAATAAGTACGAAAATTTGTTCGGGAGATACCGTTGGCCCTCGAGCTGAACAAACTAACCGCCCGAATTGATGAAATGGGCCAGGTCATGGCCCAACGTCAGGCAAAGCATCTTGAGCTAAGTTCGGAAGCGCGCGCCCTCCTCAAAGCCAACCCCGCAGTCACCGAAGAGCTCCTCGCCAAGATCGAGCTCGCGCGCGAGCAGGACGCATGGCGGCGCGGGGCCGTGCCCCTGGGCGAAGCCCTGGTAGAACCCCGCACGCCGGAAGGCCTGCACACCCGTGTCACCCTGATCGCCGCCGACGGCAGCCAGATCTTCCCTGACTCCGATGGAATCAGCCCCTACTATCTGCTGAATATCGGGAGCATCGTCCTGCGCCGCGGCAGCGGGCAGGCCCCCACCGTGGGCAGCGCCCCCGAAATATTCTTTACCGATAAAGAGGTCTACGACGACGCGAACGAGTTGAGGACCGCCGAATATGTGGGCATCCAACGCCAGCGCCGTGAGATCGAAGCGTTGGCCGACCTGGCGGAGCAGGAACGCAGGGAGCTGGGCGGCGACCTGTCGCAGACGATCCTGGCGATGACGGACGGCCCCCTGCTGCCGTGGATTCGGCAGGATATGAACGACTCCGAGGCGATGGCGCGTGAAATCGAGTTCACTGCCCAACAACTCGAGCGGCTGCACCAAGCGCGCGCGATTCCCGTCGGTTACATTGACAACCCCAACTCCGCCTATGTCTTGCGCCTCCTCGAGTTGATCCGCATGAAGCCGGAAACGATCAATCGCGAGACGCTGCGCGCGTATCATTACCAGCATCTTACCGACCGCGCCATCTTCGACGACCTTCAGCCTAACGAACGCACGGCGGTTTTCACCGTACACACAGACGCCAATCGCCGTTATGAGGCCCTGACAAACGACCGGATCGCGTTCGTTTACGCCAACATGGCCCGCACCAAAAACGAACCGGTGATGGCGCGCCTCGAAGTTCCGAGTTGGGTCGCTGAGGACCCCCGCGAGCTGGACAAAGCGCAGGCGGCGATTTTCGCCAATTGCGAACCGGAAGGCTATCCGTACGTCTTGGCGCGCGCCCATGAGCTGGCGGTGGTCAGCGCCAACGAGCGCGCCCGCCTCGAGGAGATGCTGCTGGGGTTCATGCTCCAGAGCGGCATCCTGCCCGAAATGTCTCCGAAGGCGCGCAACAAACTACTGACCGGCGGGCGGCAGTGGAGGTAACCCGATGAGCGACGACAAAATCAGGCTCTGGCGCGTGCTGCGTTCCAGCACGACGGCGTTCTCCGTCGGCTGCCCGCGCCCCCAGGATACAGACGGCGAATCGCTGCCGGAGTTCGGCGCGCTGGTCAAGGTGGTGCGCGCAAACGGCGACATCATTTACGGGCTGATCCACGATGTCCGCATCGAGGATGACGCCTTCGTGCGCCAGTTGGTCGCCGCGGCCGTGGATGAACCGGAGATCATCGAAGACCAGCGCCAGAAGCGCCAGGTTCCCATCGAGGTCAGCGTGCTGGCCGTCGGCCACGGGCGTGACCTCGACGTGTACCACCGGCTGCCGCCGCAACCGCCCGGCGCGCTGGATGACGTGATCCTCTGCAACGCTGCAGAGATGGTGCGGTTCAGCGAGCGCCAGGACTGGCTGCGCATCGTGCTGGCCGCGCCAAACGTGTCGGCTGAGCAATTGATCGGCGCGGCCCTACGGCGCACCGCCCTATCGCGCCCACCCGACCAACGTAACGCCTATCTGGTTGGCGCGGGCCGCGAGCTGGCCCGCCTGCTGGCCGATGATCTCGTGCGGCTGGACGGCATCCTGCGCCAGTTGCGTTTATAAAACCCTCGGAGGAACCCTTTGGAGACCAAACTCAAGGAATTACGCGAGCGGCTGCACACCGTAGATGACGTTAATTCGGCCAACGCCCTGCTCGGTTGGGATCAGACCACCTACATGCCCGACGGCGGCGCGCCGGCCCGCGGGCGGCAATCGGCCACGCTGGGGCGCATCGCGCACGAACTGTTCACCGACCCCGCCATCGGCCGCCTGCTCGATGACCTGCGGCCCTACGAGGAAAGCCTGCCCTATGAGGACGCTGACGCCGCGCTGATCCGGGTGACGCGCCGCGAATACGAGCGGGCGACGCGCGTCCCCTCGGCCTTCGTCGCAGAGATGGGGGAGCATCAGGCCGCGAGCTATCAGACCTGGGCCGCGGCCCGCGGGCGGAACGACTTCGCCGCGGTGGAGCCTTATCTGCAAAAAACGCTCGGTCTCAGCCGCCGTTACGCCGATTTCTTCCCCGGCTACGAACACGTGGCCGACCCGCTGATTGATGTCTCCGATTACGGCATGAAGACGAGCAGCATCCGCCCGCTCTTTGCCTCGCTGCGGGCGCAGCTCGTGCCTATCGCGGAGGCCGTCACCGCGCTGCCGCCCGCCGACGACTCCTGTCTGCGGCTGACGTATCCCGAAGCGCAGCAGTGGAAGTTCGGGCTGGATGTGGCGCGCCGCATCGGCTATGATTTCGAGCGCGGCCGGCTGGACAAGACCCATCACCCCTTCATGACCAAGTTCTCTATCGGCGACGTGCGCATTACCACGCGCGTGATCGAAGACCTTCTCTCGTCAGCGCTCTTCGCCATCATCCACGAATCGGGCCACGCCATGTACGAGCAGGGCGTCAACCCCGCGTTCGAAGGCACGCCCCTCGCCAATGGCGCGTCCTCCGGCGTCCACGAGAGCCAGTCGCGCCTGTGGGAAAACATCGTCGGGCGCAGCCGCGGCTTCTGGGTCTATCACTATCCCTTGCTGCAAGCCGAGTTCCCCGCACAGCTGGGCGACGTCTCGCTGGATGCGTTCTATCGCGCCATTAATAAAGTAGAGCGCTCGCTGGTGCGCGTCGAGGCCGACGAAGTGACCTACAACCTGCACATCATGCTGCGCTTCGAACTGGAACTGGCGCTGCTCGAGGGCAAGCTGGCGGTCAAGAACCTGCCTGACGCCTGGAACGCGCGCTACACCGCCGACCTGGGCATCACCCCGCACGATGACCGCGATGGCGTGATGCAGGACGTTCACTGGTACATGGGGATCATCGGCGGGATGTTCCAGGGCTATACACTGGGCAACATCCTGGGGGCGCAGTTCTATGAGACCGCGCTGGCCGCGCACCCGGAAATCCCGACGCAGACCGAGCATGGCGAATTCGCGACCCTGCTGGGCTGGCTGCGCGACAACATCTACACCCACGGCAGCGTCTTCACCGCCGCGGAGCTGGTGCAGCGCGTCACCGGCGGCCCGCTGACCATCGAGCCGTATCTGCGCTACCTGCGCGATAAATACGGCGACCTGTATACATTGTAGCATTGCGCTGCTGACCTGTCAGAGAAAAGCCCATCATGACCGACAACATCACAACCGACGCCGATTTCTTTGACGCCATTCCCTCCGCGCAGGAGGAGCGCGCCGCACAACAGGCCCTCACCGAACGCGCCGAGCGATTGGGTGTGGTCATCGGCGGCTCCCTCTCTGCAGGGCTGGACGTTAAGCTGGATCGCGACGTCACCACCGAAGACCTGGCCGTGGGGCGCTACGTCGTCGCGCGCGGCCGCGCGTCGAAGTTCTTCTGCATGGTCACGGACGTGAAGCTGGACAGCACCAATCCGCTCTTCACGAAGCAGCCGCCCGACTACTCCGACCCGCTGCTGGCCGAGATTCACCGCGGCACCTCCACCTTCGGCACAGTGCATCTCAGCCCGCTGCTCGTCCTCGACGAGGCCAGCGGCGAGGTGAAACCAGTCAAGACGGTGCCGGAACACTTCACGGGGGTCAGCACGGCCAGCCAGGATGAGGTGGATACCGTCTTCGGCGCGGAGGGCGAACATCAGATTGGCGGGCGCGATGTGCATTTCTTCCACGTCGGCGCGCCGCTGGATATGGACGCCAAGATCACGCTGAACCTGGAGCGACTGGTCGAACGCTCCAGCGGCGTCTTCGGCAAGTCGGGTACCGGCAAGACGTTCCTCTCGCGGCTGTTGCTGGCCGGCATCATCCGCGACCGGGTTGCCGTGAACCTCATCTTCGACATGCACAGTGAGTACGGCTGGTCGGGGACATATGAGGGCATGGGCGGGCGGGTCAAGGGGTTGAAACAAATTTTCCCTGGCCAGGTCAGCATCTTCACGCTCGACGACGAATCGTCGCGTCGGCGCGGCTCCAACCCGGACTTCACGGTCATGATTGGTTATGACCAGATCGAGCCGGAAGACCTGGAGATGCTGGCGAGTATGCTCGGGTTGACCGAGCCGCAGATGGGCGCGGTTTACGCGCTGGCGCGCAAGTTCGGCAGGGGCTGGCTGAGCCTCTTCCTGGATGACCAATGGGTGGACTCCTACGGCGGGTTCGACCCGGACACGGGCAAGGAGATCTCAGGGCTGAAGGCGTTGGCCGACGAGACCGGGCAGGCCCAGAACACATTAGCCGCCCTGCGCCGGCGCTTCGAGCGCATCCGCACCTACGGCTTCATGCGAGATAAAGCGCCCGATGACTCCGTGGGCCGCATCATGAAGAACCTGGACGCGGGCAACAACGTCGTGTTGGAGTTCGGGCGCTACGGCTCGGACCTCGGCGCGTACATCTTCGTCGCCAACTTCCTCACCCGGCGCATCCACCGCAAATATGTGGAGTTGAAAGAGGCGTCTTACGGAGACCGCGCCAAAGAGCCGCGGCCGCTGGTCATCACCATCGAGGAGGCGCACAAGTTCCTCGATCCGGCGATTGCGGCCAACACCATCTTCGGGACCATCGCCCGCGAGTTGCGTAAATACAACGTCACCCTCTTCATCGTGGATCAGCGCCCCAGCGGCATTGACGCCGAAGTGATGTCACAGATTGGCACGCGCGTCACGCTGTTGCTGGATGATCCCAACGATGTCTCCGCGGTCTTCTCCGGCGTCAGCGGCGCGACCGGTCTGCGCGAGGTGCTGGCCCGCCTTGACACCCAGGAGCAGGCGCTGATCCTGGGCCATGCCGTCCCCATGCCGGTGGTCGTGCAAACCCGCCGCTATGACACGGAGTTCTACAAGGCGATGGGCTACCGCGACGCCGCCGAGCTCGCTGAAGATCTGAAGAAGAACACCGAAGCCATGCGCGCCCCACGGGAGTTCAAGGGCTTCGACTGATTAAGATGGGACGCGAACGAGCGCGGATGAACGCGGATAATCCGCGCTCGTCCGCGTCCGATTCGTTTTTTTGACTATGACCGCGTCTGGCGTTATACTTTACGATAATATAGTATAATGGAGGTTACCCATGACCGTAGCTACAGTCTCCCAAAAGGGGTGGGTCGTCATCCCGGCCGAGTTGCGCCGCAAGTATGATCTGCGACCGGGCGCGCGCGTGGTTGTGGTAGATTATGGCGGCGTGCTCTCGTTGATCCCGGCGTTGTCTGATCCAGTGGCTGAGGCGTCAGGTATTCTGAAGGTCCATCGGCCAGCCGAAACATGCCAGCCCATCTATGCACAAGGACGGGGCATCACTCCCGATAGCCTCATTCTTCCTTCCATAAGAAATTCACTTGACAAATACAGGCTTGACTGCCCTTATGGCGCTACTCCCGATTCCTCCCAGTACTGAACCGCTGCGACCGTGGTCTATCGTGTCAAGTGATATCCTGTGCCTGTCAAAACGGGGATATGACATAGCCAAGTGACTTTTTCCGAGGCATACACCATGTGTTCATCGCATATGCACAGCACCTATCCCAATTGGAAGGCAACTTACCGCAGTACTACTCGAGAGCTTGCTCGCTATCTCGTGGATTCTTTGTATCCACAGGAAGTCACTGTCTTCGATTTGGTGGCCGATGCCTATCTGGACCTGGGCATGGCACTTCCGATCGGCGGTGCCACTGAGTTGAAGGTTGCAGGACTGCCGTTTGGTGCTATTGAGGATCTAGGCAGCATGACGGTTTTGGCTTTTGTCGCCATGACAATGGCGTTTATCGCTGAGGTGGGTTCAATGGAGTCACTGTCGCCAGCTGAGGCCTACCAGCGTTTTGTGAACCGACCCGATCTCCAGGAACGGTGCATGCGTAAGGCTCAGCTCCCCCCGGCCGATGGTCTCGGCCTCGATGTCCGCAGGGCAAAGGATCTCATGCAACGGACCTTGGACTTCATCGGTGCTCCTAAGTTCATGCTCGCAAAGCCTACGCCATTCGAAGAAACGCGACACCACGAGTTCAAAGCATATACTGCCGCCGACGTTGCCAAGCCACTCACCCACGATGCAGAAAAGTATGTCGTTGGCTTTTTGAACAGCGATGGCGGGAGCATCTACTTTGGCATCGAGGATAAGCACTGGACAGTGGTCGGAGTCCATCTCAGGCAATCGGAACGCGACAAGTTGGCGAGAGACATTGCCTCGAAGTTGCGACGGGTCAGGCCGACACTGGATCCAACCGAGTACCGGTTGACCTTTCATCCCGTGTATAGAGAGGATGAGTTGGTGCCAGAGCTATATGTAGTCGAGGTTTCGGTGCCCATGGAGTTACGGTCGGAGGTATACTTCACCGGAGATAATGTCGCGTATGCCAGGCTGACGGGTGTCACCCAGAAGCTATCTGAACCCGAGATACAGGAATTGAGACGCAGAAGGGCTTCGCTATCCAAGGCTGAATAGCATTCTGAGTTGTGCCCCTGGGAGGACGTGTGAAGCCAGACGAATCCATCCCTTCATTGCGGGAGTCGGTGCCCGGCACGGGCGCGCAGATCAGTCCGTTGGATTTGCCATCGGCGACTACCGCCGTTTTTGTCTTAATCGTCGTGATGACTCTCAGCCTGATCCTGCCGATCGGCGCATCAGGTTCCCTTGCAGTCCTCACGGCAGGGCTGCCATTGATTCTGATTCTAGCATCACTTCGTCTTTTCTTGACCATGCCAGACCGGTGGATAGAGCGCAACCACATGTTGCCGCTGGCGAAAACGGATCCTGAACTAGCTGAATGGATGCATAGACAGGCCGAGAGCCTTGGAATTTACCCTGCGCCGACGATTCTCTACACCGAGCAACCGGGAATTCCGCTGCAAGCATTTGGCACCTTCCACCAGCGTTTTGTTGTGATCAACAAGGTTGAGCTTGACGCCGCCAAAGGCCTGGGTGTTCTGCCAATTTTGAAGACCATGCTCACCCACGAGTTGGCGCACCTCAAGACTGGCGATACCTGGAAGCTGCAATTTGCCAAACAGGTCGTCAAGGTTTCTTCCGTCCTGCTAATGATGCTCTTCGCCGGATTGATGTCTCGATTCTCGCTGGAACGTTTGCTACTGAGCGGACCGGTCGGCCGGGCAGATCTCGTTGCCATGATGCTGTCGTTCGTTCTGATTTTCGGTGTCATGCTCTATTCGTTAACCGTGATGCAAAGCGTCAGGGAGTATTATGCTGATGCGTGGGTTCTACGGGCGCAGGGAAGCGATGTTGGGGCACGGAACCTTGCAGGCGCTTTGATCATCGCGAAACACATCTGGGCGACTAATCCTCCAGCTACAGTGAAACCCACTTCATGGCGATCTCGCCTGGCAGGCGTGACATTCGCACGTACTCCACAACAGGAGAGTCTGAATCGTTTGAAGGCCATAACGGAGTCCCAGGTGATGAGTGTGCCGTTTCTCCGGACGATGCGGCAGGTTGCCTTTGCCGGTGGGTTGGCAGTAGGGACGCAGTTGTTCGCTTTCGATACCGGCAGACAATTGCTGTTCGCGGGAATAGCTCTTGGCGGCATCTACGTAGGGCTTGCCTACCTCCTACCCTGTATGACTGTCACAGAGCGGACATCCGTCAAGTCAGCAGCTCAGGCGGTCGTCGCAACAGTGATGTTTATGGCAGGCGTTTTTTGTTTCGGCCTTCTGCGCGTCGTGATTGTGCAGATCATATATGGGTTGTCGGGGGTCCACAGGCCCGTCCTCATCTCCATGCTGCAAGGAGATCTTGAACGCTTCATTCCATTAGCCATCTGCACACTTGCCCTCATCATCGCCCTTGTGAGCGTCACTCCACTGATCCGTTGGTGGTATAAGGAGATAGAGACAGGCAAAGACTCAAGAGGACACATACTCGCGCTGGTCTCTGCCATATTTGCGCAGTCCGTATGCGTCTTTGCCGCCACGACGACAATCGCTGCCGCTGCGGCCCGCCTCCTGAAGATGGAACCAAGCGATGCATGGGACGTGTTGTGGCCCATAGGGATTCTCTTGCCACTGGGTATTTGTCTAGCCATCAGCGTTCGATGGTTTACATTGCGCCCCGCAGGCTCAGCAGAATTGAGGGGGACGGAAACCCAATGATTGGAAAGATTGTGCGGGCCGCAGTAGGCGTCACGCTCATCGCACTTGGGGTCGCTCTGGCTCTCACTACGCCCAGCACGCTCATGACCGTGGGCAAAGTGTCTCTTCTCCTGCGACTGTTTGGGCAGCAATCGCTGACTTTGATCTGGCGATTGCTGCTGGTCCCTGTTTTGTTTGTTGCAGGCGCCAGTTTCCTGCTCGCCATTCTTGACGACACTTTGCCGCGTGCATCGATCCGAAGCAAGGGGAGAAGTGTGGTCGCTATCCTTGGTTGGGGCATCCTATATCTGGTCTACATGGTGACGCGATCCTTAAGTGGCCGACCTATGGTGTTGGACTCCTTCGACTTCAGCCGACCCGTTGATTTCATCTATCTCCTTCTGCTCGGCTCTTTTGTAGCGATCATCTTGCGAATGACACTCAGGCCAAGTTGCATCGCCGACGTGAAGGCTACGTTTGTCGGCCTCGTTGGTGGAGCATTCTTGGGCTCCTGCACTTATTTGTGGGGTCCGGTCGGTGTGCCAGAGGGACACCCGTTGCGAACAGCCGTCTTCATTGCTCTTCTGCCTCTGTTGCTGCTGACCCCAATAGGTGTGCTTGCGATGGGCGTCAACCTATCGCGTTCGTTGCGGCTCCGTGGGATGCGGCATCGGGCCTCTTCGCAGAGAGGTGTAGAAACGTCATGAACAAAGGCCGCCTGGTACTGATCGCTCTGGTTTTCCTAAGCATCTTCCTCTTGGCAGCTAGCGTCTATGCGCTGTGGAGGAGCGCCGATGCGTTGTTCCCTGGATCCGAGGAGCTTACGGACGCTCCCTCGTATCAGAATGCTGCCAGCATCAAGCTGGAAAGCGTGGACTGGGCGCAATGCCGCG
>JBBQRS010000042.1:0-38141 GCA_038214535.1 Anaerolineae bacterium | reverse complement strand
TGGTCGCTGTGCGAAACGCTTAGCAGATCAAGATCACTTGGCAGTTCTCGATCCAGACGGCGCGGGCCAAACTTAATACGCACTATACTGCCGTCCATGATGAGAATGAGAAATTCAAGAAGACTTAATTTCCAAAGTACTTAATTTGGAAAACAAAATGAGGAACGGTTTCCCGTCCCTCATTTTGTCGGCGCCGTAGCATTACCCATCCAACCGAGGTGATGCTACGACGCCATTCTTACTACTACACTGATCCATTAGCATCACCTCCTCGGTCGTGGGATGGCGAGGAAGTTATTACCCTCACGAGTATGACTGCATTATGCCTGCCTTATGGGAGATTGTCAAGTAAGCCATGTCTCAAATCAAAATCTATCCGATGACCTTTACGCCCGTGTTGCGTGACTATATTTGGGGTGGGCGACGTTTGGAAACGCTCTACGGTCGCGAGCTGCCGCCAGGCATCATCGCCGAGAGTTGGGAAATCTCCGGCCATCCGTCGGGGCCAACGCCCGCGGTTAACGGCTACTGGGCCGGTCGGCTCTTGCCCGACATCCTGGCTGAGCTGGGCGAACAGTTGGTCGGCTCGCGCGCCGGCTGGGCGTTGCAGCGTGGCCGCTTCCCGTTGCTTGTGAAGTTGCTGGACGCGCATCAGGACTTGTCGTTGCAAGTGCATCCTGGCGATGCGTACGCGCTGGCGCACGACAATGATCTGGGTAAAACGGAAATGTGGTATGTGCTGTACGCTGACCCGGATTCGGATCTGATCCTTGGGCTGGAGCAGGATGTTACGGAGAGAGATTTACGGGCCGCGCTGAAGAGTGGTGACACCGAGAGCGTGCTACGGTCGCTGCCGGTGAAGGCGGGGCAGGCTGTAGATGTGCCTGCGGGCACGTTGCACGCCTTGAAGGCCGGCCTGATTGTCACCGAGATTCAGCAGAACTCGGACGCGACCTACCGGGTGCATGATTGGGGCCGCTTGGGCGCAGATGGCAAACCACGCCCGCTGCACCTGGACCACGCGATGGCGGTGACCAACTTCGATCAGATTCCACCGGGGATCGTGCTGCCGACGCCGCTGTATGACCTCGAAGGTGTGCGAGCGTTCGAGTTGGTGCGGAATGACTACTTCGTGGTCGAGGAAGTGGCGTTCATGCCGGGGGCGCGCTATTTGGGTTGGTGCGAGGGCGAGACGCTGGAAATCTGGGGATGCGTGGAGGGCGCGGTCGAGGTGCAATGGGCGGGCGATCCGCTGGCGCTCGATGCCGTGCAGTATGCGCTGATTCCGGCGGTGCTGGGGGAATACGCGGTGGTTGCAAAGGAACCCAGTGTTTGCTTGAGAGTGTATCTGCCGTAAAGCGCAGATGACTGCGCGCTACGAGCGGGATATTTTCTGACAGGGCGGGCCGTTGAAACGGCTCGCCCTGTTGTTCGTCAGGTTGTGGCGTGATCGGCGATGGTCTGAGGCGCGGCGACTTCAGCCGGCTTTTTCGTGATGATCTTGTCCGGCTTCAGGATCACCACCGCAAGCGGCGGCAAGGTGATCTCGATGGAGTAGGGTTGCGATTGCCACTGCAAGTCTTGCGCTTCGAGACCCAGCGCGTTGCCCACGTTGCTGCCATAGTAATACGCGGAATCGCTGTTGAGGACTTCGCGGTAGGTGCAGAGTTCGGGCACGCCGATGCGATAGCCCTCGCGCACGACGGGCGTGAAATTGGCGACCACGATCAGATAGTCCTGCGGGTCGGCGGCGCGCCGGATATAGGACAGGACGCTGTGTTCCCAATCGTTCGCGTCAATCCACTCGAAGCCGGTCCACTCGTAATCCACCTCGTAGAGTGCCGGCTCGGCCTGATAGAGCGCGTGCAGATCGGTGATCCAGCGCTCCAGCTTCTGGTGCGGCTCGAACTCCGTCAGATGCCAGTCCAGACTGCGTTCCTCGCTCCATTCGCGCCACTGCCCGAAATCCTGGCCCATGAACAGCAGTTTCTTGCCGGGGTGCGTCCACATGAAGCCGTAATAGAGCCGCAGATTGGCGAAGCGCTGCCAGAAGTCGCCCGGCATCTTGTCGAGCATGGAATGCTTGAGATGTACCACTTCGTCGTGCGAGATGGGCAAAATGAAATTCTCGCTGAAGGCGTACATCAAGCCAAAGGTGAGCTTCTGGTGATGATACTTACGATAGACGGGGTCCAGCGCCATGTAATCCAGCGTATCGTGCATCCACCCCATGTTCCACTTCATGGTGAAGCCCAGCCCGCCGAGATGCGTCGGGCGGCTAACGCCGGGGAAGGCCGTAGACTCTTCGGCGGCGGTGATCACGCCGGGGTACTGCGCATGCACCAGTTCGTTGAGCTTGCGCAGGAAGGCGATGGCTTCCAGGTTTTCGCGCCCGCCGAAGCGGTTGGGCGCCCACTCGGTGCGGCCATAGTCCAGATAAAGCATGGCGGCCACGGCGTCGACGCGCAGGCCGTCAACGTGGTATTTGTCGAGCCAGAAGAGGGCGCTGTTGATTAAGAACTGATGGACTTCGTTGCGGCCATAGTTGAACACCTTCGTGCCCCAGGTTTTGTGTTCGCCGACCCGGTCATCCGCGTATTCATAGAGCGCTGTGCCGTCGAAGGCGATCAGGCCATAGGCGTCTTTTGGGAAGTGGGCGGGAACCCAGTCTACGATGACGCCGATGCTGTGTCCGTGCAGATAGTCCACGAGATATTGGAAATCCTCCGGCTCGCCGAAGCGACTGGTCGGGGCGAAGTAGCCGGTCACCTGATATCCCCATGAGGCATCCAGCGGGTGTTCGGTAATGGGCAGGAGCTCGACGTGGGTGTAGCCGCGCGCCTGCACATACTCGGCCAGCCTGTGCGCCAGGTCGCGATAGCTGAGATAGCCGTTGGTGTCAGGGACGCGCATCCAGGAGCCCAGATGCACCTCATAGATGGAGACCGGTTGATGCAGATAGTCGGCGGCGGCGCGTTGCGCCATCCAATGGTCGTCTTCCCAGGCGAAGTCGCTGATGTCCCACACGACGGACGCCGTTTTGGGGCGGATTTCCGAGAAGAACGCCTGGGGGTCGGCTTTGAGCAGGATCGTGTCGTTGCGCGTCTTGATCTCGTATTTGTAGGCTGTGCCTTGCTCCAGGCGGGGGATGAAAAGTTCCCACAGGCCGGAGTTCCCGCGCACGCGCATGGGGTGGCTGCGGCCATCCCACCGGTTAAAATCGCCCACGACGCTGACGCGCACGGCGTTCGGCGCCCACACCGTGAACGTGACGCCCTCGACGCCTTCCAGCGGCATCAGATGTGCGCCGAGTTTGTCGTAGGTGCGGAAGTGATTGCCTTCGTTGAAGAGCTGCAAATCCAGGTCGGTGAGCACGGGCGGGAAGCTGTAGGGGTCGCGAAACCGGCGTTCCAGGCCGTCTTTGTCCACAGTTGCCAATTCGTATTTCAACTTGCCGATCTGATACGGCAACAGCGCTTCGAAGAAATCGGTGTTTTTGAGGCGCGCCATCGCGACGGGCGCGCCTGGCTGACCGGCGTCATCCAGCGGCAGCACAGAGGCGCGTTCGGCCAGCGGGAGGAAGGCGCGGACGGCGACGCGATCCTCGCCGTCCACGCGCACTTCGTGCGGGCCGAGAACCTCGAACGGGTTATGATGATACGCGTGGATGATGCGATTTTGCTGATCTGACGATACGGTGAATGGCATGAGCGTGCTCCTGTCTCACCCGGAGTCCTACACAGAGACGATATTGATCTGGCCCTAGTATAGCCTGATGCGCGTCTTGCGACAAGGGGTCAAGTGCGAAATTTAGATTTGACACGCCCATCTCAATATGATAGCATGTCGCCGTTCTCGCATCCTTTCAAGAGAATACATAATGCGACAGCGATACCATCACCATACATCGTGGGGCAGGCGCTCGGCTTAGCCGAACGTCGGGTTGCGCTTGCCCATGGACTGGTTGACGAACCAGTCCTTTTTTGTTAAGTCAATCACGTTAGCGGGGAAGTTCAGGGGAAATGACCAGTCAAATCACCGGCGCGCTTTCGCATGCGCCATCGCAGGCCAGCGAGCGGCCACTGCCCGAGGGCGTGCGCGATCTGCTCTTTGAAGACGCCGCGACCTGGCGGGAGCTGGAAGCCGCGTTACGCACAACATGGCAAGGATGGGGCTATCGCGAGATCATCCTGCCGACGTTCGAATATGCGGAGACATTGGCGACCGACGTGGGCGCGGGCATTGATGCGGAGATGTACCGTTTCTTCGACCGCCACGGCAGCACGCTGGCGTTGCGGCCCGACATGACGATCCCCACGGCGCGCGTTGTCGGGACGCGGCTCTACGATCAGGCGTTGCCGTTGCGCATTGCTTACGCCGGGAGCGTGTTTCGCTATGAAGCGCCGCGCGCCGGACGCCAGCACGAATTCACCCAGGTAGGCGTCGAGCTGATCGGCGCGCCCACGCGTGAGGCCGACGCCGAATCTATTGCGCTGGCCGTGGCCGCGTTGCGCGCCGCGGGTTTGCCGGAGTTTCGCATCACCGTCGGCCACGTGGCGTATTTCCGCGGGTTGATGCGAGCGCTGATGCTGCCGCCGCGTTACGCGGAACTGATGCGCAGCGCGATTGACCGTAAGGCGGAGGCGGAACTCGCCGCGTTGGTGCTGGAAGCGGGCCAACTCGGCGCGCGTGAGCGCGAGGCGCTGCTGGCCCTGCCGCTGCTATCAGGCGACGCCGGGGTGCTGGTGGAGGCGCGAAATCACGTGCTGAACCCGCTGATGCAGACGGCGCTCGACGAACTGGTCGAACTTTCGACTCTGGTGGAGGCGCACGGCGTGGCCGATGCGATCGATTACGATCTCTCGGAGGTGCGCGATCTGGACTACTATACCGGCATCACTTTCGAGGGGTTCGCGCCGGGGCTGGGCTTCAGCCTGATTTCGGGCGGGCGATATGATGATCTGGTCGGGCACTTCGGACCGTCTTTCCCCGCGGTCGGTTGGGCGCTGATTCTGGATCGGTTGGCGCTGGCGCGTGAAATACAGGGCGTTGCGGCTTCGGCGCAAAGCGCGGACGTGCTGGTCGCCTCGGCGTTGCCCCGGGCCGCATTGCGGTGGGCGATCGAGGCGCGCCGGCGCGGGTTGCTGGTTGAGCTCGACGCGCTCGATCTTACGCCGGATCAGCTATGGTCTGCCGCTCAGGCGCGCCACGTGAAGCGGGTTCTTACATTCCGAGAAGCGGGAAATCTCGAAATGCGTGACGCCGCCGGAGTGCATCCCCTGGAGGCAAATCATTGGGAGGAGATCGAAACGTGGCGTCAAGCACGCTGAATGAGGGTCCACTGACAGTTGCGCTGCCGAAGGGACGGCTGACAGACGACGCGCTGGCGCATCTAGCGCGCGCGGGGTATGGAATGCCGCATGATCTCAACGGCGGGCGCAAGCTCGTGGTGGATGGGGAAGATGGGCGGTTGCGCTTCATCCTGGTCAAACCCTCCGATGTGCCGGTCTTTGTGGAATATGGCGCGGCGGATATCGGAATTGCCGGGCTTGACGTGGTGCGCGAGGCCGAACGGGACGTTTACGAACCGCTGCGGCTGCCGTTTGGCTATTGCCGCCTGGTCGTTGCGGGCAAGGAAGATCGGCCCGACCGTCCCCTCAGGCTGGAAAAAAGCCCGAAGGTCGCGACCAAATTCCCGCGGCTGACGGACGCGTTCTTTCGCAAGCGCGGGCTGGCCCCCGAGATCATCATCATGTCGGGTTCCGTCGAGCTTGCGCCGCTGGTCGGGCTGGCGGATCTGATCGTGGATCTGGTACAGACGGGCACAACGTTGCGCGAGAATGGGTTGGTCGAGTTACGTATCGTCCTCGAAAGCCAGGCGGTCTTGCTCGCCAACCGGGCCAGCTACCGGCTCAAGGCGCGGCAGGTGCGCGAATTGATTGATTCCGTGGCAGCCATCGAGAAGGAAGAGAGAGCATGAGCGTCATAAAGACCTATCACGCAGATGAGGCGCGCACGACCGTGCTGCGGCGTTCACCGTGGGAAGAACAGGAGATGCCGGTCGCACTGTTGGCGGGCATCGAGCGCATTTTCGGCCAACCCCTGACGCCGCAAGAGGCGGTGGCCGTGATTTTGAAGGACGTGCGCGGGCGCGGCGACGCGGCGCTTCACGAGTGGTCGCAAAGGATTGATGGCGCAAGCCCAGCGCGGCTCGAGGTTCCGAAGACTGCGTGGCGGGCCGCATACGAACGGCTGACGCCCGCACAGCGTGAGGCGCTCGATCTGGCCGTCGCGCGGATCCGCACGTTCCATGAGAAGCAGCCGCGTGATTCGTGGGTGGACGCGGGTCCGGAAGGTGTCCTCGGTCAACTGGTACGCCCATTGGCCCGTGTCGGCGTCTACGTGCCGGGGGGCACCGCGCCGCTGCCGTCATCGTTGCTGATGGCGGCGATCCCGGCGCGGGTCGCCGGTGTGGGTGAGGTGATCTGTTGTACACCCCCCGGAAAGAACGGCGCGATCAGCGACACCGTGTTGGCGGCGGCTTATCGCGCCGAGGTGGACGCGCTCTATATGCTGGGCGGGGCGCAGGCGATTGCGGCGATGGCGTTTGGCTCGGATTCGCTGCGCGCTGTGGACAAGATCGTCGGCGCGGGCGGCCTGTTTGTGACCCTGGCAAAGCGACAGGTGATCGGTGCGGTGGGCATTGATGGATTCTACGGGCCGACTGAAACGCTGGTTATTGCCGATGATGCGGCGAACCCGGCCTGGGTCGCGGCGGATCTGCTGGCGCAGGCGGAGCATGATGTCCTGGCTTCGCCGCTGCTGCTGACGCCGTCGGAGGCATTGGCCGAACGTGTTCAGGTGGAGCTGGCGGCGCAACTTGAGACTTTGAGCCGGGCGGAGATCGCGGCGGCGGCGCTTGGGGCCCGCGGGGGCATCGTCATCACGCGCGATCTCGCAGAAGCCGTGGCGCTGAGCAACGCGTATGGGCCGGAGCATCTGTGCCTGGCCGTGCGCGAGCCGTGGAGCCTGGTGGGGCAGGTGCAGAACGCGGGCGGCATCTTCGTGGGTGATTATTCGTTTGAAGTGTTGGGGGACTACGTGGCGGGGCCGAGCCACGTCATGCCGACGGAGGGTACGGCGCGCTACGCCAGCCCGCTGAGCGTCGCGGATTTCGTCAAGCGGATCAGCCTGGTGGCGTTGAGCGCGGAAGCCGGAGGGCGGCTGTCGGCGCCGGCCGCGGAACTGGCGCGCGCCGAAGGCCTGACGGCGCACGCAGCCGCGGCTGAAATGAGGCGCGCGTGAACTTCGCCGAATTGCTCCGCGGGAATGTGGCTGCGATGGAGCCTTATACGCCGATCGTGCCTTTCGAGGTATTGAGCCGGCAGATGGGGCGCGATCCGCAGGAGATCATCAAGCTCGATGCGAACGAGAACCCGTATGGGGCGCATCCGGCGATTCGAGAGGCGCTGGCGGGTTATCCGTTCCTGAACATCTATCCCGACCCAGAGCAGCGCGAACTGCGCGACGCGCTCGCCGCATACACGGGCGTTCCCGCCGCGAACATCCTGCCGGGGCACGGGGCCGATGAGTTGATTGACCTGATCAGCCGGGTGTTCGCCGGGCCGGGCGATGCGGTGATGGATTGCCCGCCCACGTTCGGGATGTACGGGTTCGACGCCTCGCTGGTGGGGGCGCAGGTCATCTCCGTACCCCGGCTGAGCGACTTTCGGGTTGACGTGCGGACGGTGATCCAGACGGTGCGCGCTCTCTCTGATGATCCCGATGGCGTCGCGCCCAAGTTGTTGTTCCTCACCTCGCCCAATAACCCGGACGGGGGGTTATTAGCGCCTGATGACCTGGAATCGTTGCTCACGCTGCCGCTGATCGTGGTTGTGGATGAGGCATATATCGAGTTCGCCGGGCTGGCGGAGTCGGTGGTGGGATGGGTCGCCAGCCATGATAACCTGATTGTCTTGCGGACCTTCAGCAAGTGGGCAGGTATCGCCGGGTTGCGCCTCGGCTACGGCGTTTTCCCCGGGTGGTTGATGCCCGCTTTGTGGAAGGCCAAGCAGCCCTACAACGTGAGCGTGGCGGCGGCGGTGGCCGGGATGACGGCCCTGGCAAACCGTGGGGCGATTCAGGCGGACGTGCGGGCGTTGATTCGAGAGCGGGATCGCCTGTATGACGAGCTGCGAGGCATTCCCTATCTGAAGCCGCATTTGAGCCGGGCGAATTACGTGCTCTGTCGCGTGGAGGGGCGCAACGCCGCGGAATTGAAACAACAGCTTGCGAACCGCGGCATCTTGGTGCGCCATTATGCGCGGCCGGGACTCTCGAACTACATCCGGGTGAGCGCGGGAATGCCGCAGCATACCGATGCGCTGATCGCCGCGCTCAGAGCAATTGCATGAGTTGGTCGGGATGTTCGAAGACCCTGCGCGCGCCCAAACCAAGTTGAAGGTCGCGGAGTGTGGAGCCGGTGGGCGCGAGACCGATTGCTTGCCACGAGCGTGAGCCATTCGCCCGCACCGCGGCGACGATGTCGTCGGGTGTGTCTCCGACGTAGATCGCGGGCAAAGGGCGACGGTCAGATGATGGCGCATCCAGAGCATCGGCAGCCTGCTGCAAAAGAAACGGATGGGGCTTGAGCAAGGCGTTATGCCCCGTGAGCCGATTTGCGACTTGCGCTTCGAGGGCATCGGTCATGGTGGCGACCGCATCGAAGCAGGGGCCAAGCGCGTGGATGCGCATGGCCTGAGCAGCTTCGAAGCGGGTGCGCCCGGTGGCGATGCCCAGGCGGAACTTCCGGCCCAGCGCAGCGAGGGTCTCGCGGCTGATGAGCAGGTGCTCGCGTTCGATCAGGCCCGTTCCTGTCACGAAGTGCGCGGGAAAACCGTAGCATTCCTCGAAGAGCGTTGCGCCGAGGTAAATTTCGGAGAAGAGGCGCTGAACGAGATCGGTGGTGCGAGGGGCGCCGGAGTTGTAGACGAAGTGCGCGTTGCGCCCGCCGGTCAGCCGACGTAGCCCGGTAAGTCCGCCGCCCGCGGCGCGCACAGGTTCAATCCAGGCGTCCCAGTCGGGAGACGGTATTTTAGATTGGCGCAGCGGCCGCGTGGTTTCCCGCAATTCAGGTAGCAGGGTGGTCAACGCCGGAGGGTCTACAGGGGGGGAAGGCGCGGTTTCAGGGAGCATGGACAGGATGATTTCCAGGATGCCGGTGGTCAAATCCCAATCGTCGTTGAAGCCGCCCATTTGCTTGAAGACGTCATAGACCTCGCCGGTGAGTTCCGGCGGCGTGAGGCCCATGATTTCGAGATACATACTTGCTGTGAGGGGCGTCGTTGCGCGGTAAGAATCGGACACATCAATGAGTGTGCCGTCCATATCGAAGATGATGATTTCGGATCTGGGGTCGAGTAAGGGCATGGATGATCCTTGCGTGATTTGGTCGTTACATTGTCGGTAGTAAGGGTGGGATTGTCAATTGCGTCGCCATGAACCGGATCGGCTTATCAAGAACAGGAGGGATAGCGACTATGCGAAATGCGGTTGTAGAACGCAAAACCGGCGAAACCGAAGTGTCTGTCCGCTTTGAAGTAGATGGGACGGGGCGCGCCGACATCCAGACGGGCGTCGGATTCCTCGATCACATGTTGCACCTTTTCGCCTATCACGGCCTGTTCGATCTGGAGGTCAAGGCGACCGGCGACTTGCACGTTGACTCACATCACACCGTCGAGGACACAGCAATCTGCCTGGGCCAGGCGCTGGAGCGCGCGCTGGGGGATCGCGTTGGGCTGGTGCGTACCGCGCACAGCTACGTGCCGATGGACGAAGCGCTTGGCTTTGTCGCGGTAGACTTGAGCGGCCGACCCTATGCCGTAATTGACATAACGTGGAACTCACCATCACTCGGCCAGATTGAGACCGACCTGATCCGACATTTTCTTGAGACTTTCGCGATGCACGCCCATATGAATCTTCATGCGCGATCTCTCTACGGCAAGAACGATCATCATCAGGCGGAAGCGGTTTTCAAGGCGTTGGGGCGGGCGCTGGATGGCGCGACGCGGATTGACCCGCGCCGGCCGGGGATACCCTCGACGAAGGGGATGCTGGCATGAACCGCGAGATACCGTCGGCAGGCCAGCGGATTGTGGTCGTGGATTACGGTGTGGGCAATCTGCGGAACGTGTACAAGGCACTAGAGGCCGCCGGCGCGCAGCCGGTGGTGGTGAACGACCCGGCAGGGCTGCGCGATGCGGCGGCGATTGTGCTGCCGGGGGTCGGCGCGTTCGGCGACGCCGCAGCCAACCTCAGGGGCGCGGGGTTTGAGGGGCCGTTGCTGGATGCGATTGCTGCCGGCGTGCCGATGCTTGGAATTTGTGTTGGGATGCAGTTGCTGTTCGATGTGAGCGGGGAAATGGGAACGCACCGCGGCCTGGGCGTGATCCCCGGCAGGGTGGAGCGCTTTGCCGGAGGGTTGATCGGGGAAGATGGGCGGAGCTTAAAGGTGCCACAAATCGGCTGGAACCAACTGCATCATGATGGGCGCGATCCGCTGTTGGATGGAGTCGCGGACGGTGCGTATGCCTATTTCGTGCATTCCTACTATTGTGTGCCGGAGGGCTCACAGCATACGCTGGCAACCACGTATTTTGGATTGGACTATGCGTCGGTGGTGAGAATCGAGAACGTGTGGGGGATTCAATGTCACCCCGAAAAGAGCCAGTCGGTCGGGCTGGGCATCCTCCGAAACTTCCTGGCGCTTGCCGGGCGTGATGACCCAGGCGCACAGAGAGCCTCCGCAAATGCGTAGCGGCGAGTTTGTCATCTATCCGGCGATTGACTTACGGCATGGTCGGGTCGTTCGGTTGCGTCAAGGCGACCCCGATGCTGCGACGGTCTTCTCAGATGATCCGGCCGCGACGGCGCAGCGTTGGGCCAATGAGGGCGCGGCCTGGCTGCACGTGGTCAATCTCGACGGCGCGCTGGGTGGGGAGGCGACGCCAGGCGATGCTCCGATCAATCTGGTACGCCTGCGGGAAATCCGTGAGGCGGCGCCGCTGCTGATTCAGTATGGCGGCGGAATTCGCACGCTGGACGATATTGCGCGCGTCCTGGACAAAGGCGCGTCTCGCGCCGTGCTCGGTACGGTAGCGGTGCGCCAACCCGAGATCGTGGGTGAAGCTGTTAAGGAGTTCGGTGCGGAAGCGATTGTCGTGGCGCTGGATGCCCGCGACGGATACGTTACGGTCGAGGGCTGGCAGGCGGCGACGACGATTGAGGTCAAAGATGCGGCCCTCCTGATGCGCGATCTGGGCGTCGTGCGCCTGCTGTTCACCGATGTGTCGCGAGATGGGATGTTGTCGGGCCCGAACATCGAAGCGACCGAGGCGCTGGCAAGAGGAAGCGAATTGGCAGTGATCGCATCGGGCGGGGTGGCTTCACTCGATCAGGTTGCGGCGCTTGCGCGGCGTGTGGCATCGGGCATCGAGGGCGGGATCGTCGGCCAGGCGCTCTATGCCGGCGAAATATCGCTGCGCGACGCGCTTCGTGTAGCAAAATATGCTACCGGCGCACCGGAATCAGGTTCGGGCCAAACTGGAGAGTGAGAAATCATGCTTGCCAAGCGAATTATCCCGTGTTTGGATGTCAAAGATGGCCGTGTGGTCAAGGGCGTCAATTTTGTATCGCTGCGCGACGCCGGAGACCCGGTGGAGCAGGCGCAGGTGTATGATCGCGAGGGCGCGGATGAACTCGTGTTCCTGGATATCACCGCCAGCCACGAGCGGCGCGACATCGTGATTGACATGGTGCGCCGGGTCGCCGATACGGTTTTCATCCCGTTCACCGTCGGCGGCGGCCTTCGGACGGTAGATGATATCCGCGAGCTGCTGATGGCCGGGGCCGATAAGGTATCCATTAACTCGACCGCGGTGCGGCAGCCTGAGGTGATCACGGCGGGGGCGACGCGGTTCGGCAGCCAGTGCATTGTGGTTGCGATTGACGGCAAATGGACCGGCGACCGCTGGGAAGTCTTCATCAACGGGGGGCGGATCCCCACGGGGCACGAAGTGGTGGCGTGGGCCAGAACGGTCGAAGAGCTGGGTGCAGGGGAAATCCTGCTGACCAGCATGGACACGGACGGCACACGCGGCGGTTATGACATCCCGATGTTGCGCGCGGTTTCCGACACAGTTTCGGTGCCGGTCATTGCCTCGGGGGGCGCGGGCAATCCGGCGCACTTCTTCGATGCGCTGTCTGCCGGGGGCGCGGACGCGGCGCTTGCCGCATCGTTATTCCATTATCAGGAACTTTCGATCGGGGCCGTGAAGCGCTACCTGGCCGACCGTGGCGTCGCCATACGATTGACGGAGGACGCGTGCGATGATTGAAAGCACAGATTGGGATGCCCTTAAATGGGACTCTGCGGGGCTGATCCCGACGATTGTGCAGGATGGGCAGACCGGGCAGGTTCTGATGATGGCCTGGATGAACTGCGAGGCGTTACGGTGTACTCTGAGTACGCGCGAGGCGCATTTCTGGAGCCGGAGTCGGGGAGAGTTGTGGCACAAGGGCGTAACCTCCGGGAACATCCAGCAAGTGACCGATATCCGGGTAGACTGCGATGGCGATACGTTGCTGATAACCGTGATCCCTGCCGGCCCGGCCTGTCATACCGGTGCGATAAGTTGTTTCTATCGGCGGTTCGAACCGTCAGTGAAGGAAAGTGTAACCTCATGAGTGAAACTTTTGATATGCTCTGGTGCACCATTGTGCAGCGCAAGGAGACACCGCCCCCCGGCTCGTATACCGCGGCCCTCTTTGAGGCGGGACTGCCGCGGATCGCGCGCAAGATCGGCGAGGAAGGCGTCGAGACGGCGATCGCCGCGCTGAGCGAGTCGGACGAACGCGTGGTGTCGGAGATGGCCGACCTGATGTACCATTGCTTTGTCCTGCTGGCGGCGCGCGACCTCACGCTGACGCAGTTGGAGGCCGAACTCGCGAGCCGTTTTAAGCCTGCTGTCGACCCGGAATAGACAGCTGATCTTGACGCGACGCTGCGACCTGTTATACTCGCAGTGGGCGGCCGACCCGGCAGGGCGGCCAGCACGACACACTTTTGCACATTTGTGAGTCGCTTGGATCGCGGCGGCGACCGAGACGGCGGATATGGGTTTGTCCCAGCCAATCATCCCCCGGTCTCGGGGGTTTTCTTTTTGAGAGAGGGAGTCATCCTGTGGCGCGGCAGAAGATAACGATCACAGCATTGAATGAGAAAAAGCGACGTCATGAGCCGATCACCATGATGACGGCTTACGATTATCCGTCGGCGCTCTTTGCGGATCGGGCTGAGATGGACACGCTCCTGGTCGGAGATTCGCTGGCGATGGTCGTGCTGGGATATGACTCGACCGTCCCCCTGACCATGGAGGAGATGCTGCATCATTGCCGGGCGGTGCGTCGCGGCGCGCAGTATGCTTTCCTGATTGGCGACATGCCGTTTATGTCTTATCAAGTGTCGTTTGAGGAATCCATTCGCAACGCGGGCCGGTTTCTGAAGGAAGCCGGGATGGATGCGGTGAAGCTGGAGGGTGGCAGCCGGGCGGCTCTCACGGTGGCGGCGATTGTCAACACTGGTATCACGGTGGTCGGGCACATCGGGTTGACCCCCCAATCGGCCACGCAACTGGGCGGATATCGCGTACAGGGCCGGACGGCGACAGACGCCCAACGCCTGTTGGACGACGCGCTCACGCTCGAAGACGCGGGGGCTGCGATGATTGTCCTCGAAATGGTCCCCGATCGGGTGGCTGCCCGGATTTCGGAGTCGCTGCGCATACCGACCATCGGGATCGGCGCCGGGCCGGGATGTGACGGCCAGGTGCTGGTGCTCCATGATGTCCTCGGACTGTATGACCGATTCACGCCGCGTTTTGCAAAGAAGTACGCAGAGCTTTCAGGTCAGATCGAGAAGGCGCTCGTCCAGTATCGCGATGATGTGTGTAGCGGCGCGTTCCCCGGCTCGGAGAACACCTTCACGATAGATGACGCCGAATATGACGCGTGGATCGAGGGCGCGTGATGCGAGTCGCCGTCCTGGGCACGGGCGCGTTGGGTTGTGTGTTTGCCGCGCGACTGGCAGCATTGGCCGAAGTGTGGGTTTTGGGAACCTGGCGTGAAGCGATCGTTGCCATTGGCGAACGCGGTATCCGTATCCACGAGAACGATGAGACTGTTCACAATGTGCGGGTCGCGGGCGCGACCGCTTCGCCCAAAGGCGCGCCGCCATGCGATATTGCCCTGCTCCTCGTCAAGAGCCATCAAACCGGACGGGCAGCCACGTGGGCCGGAGATGTACTCAAAGAGGATGGGCTGGGGGTATCGTTGCAGAATGGTCTGGATAACGAAGCAAAGCTGGCGCGCGCCGTTGGAGATGCGCGAACGGTCGCGGGGGTTAACTACGTTGGCGGAACCAATCTCGGCCCCGGCGAGGCCCGGTTCATCGTGTCGCTGACCAGTTACATTGGTGAGAAGGCCGTGAATCGCGAGCGGGCAAAGATGACCGCCGAACTGCTGACGGAGGCAGGGCTGTGCGCATCTGTTGTGCCCGATATCCAAGAACGCATGTGGGAAAAGGCGATCATTAATGCGGCGATCAATCCGCTGACGGCCTTGTGGCGCGTGGCTAACGGCGAACTCTTCGCGACGGCTGAACGACGTGGGCTTGTGGCCCATCTGGCGCATGAAGCGTACGGTGTTGCTGTTGCGAAAGGCTTAAAACTGTCGTTCGATGATCCGATTGCGGCCGTCGCCGCCATTTGCGAGGTCAGCGCGCTCAACCATTCTTCGATGTTGCAGGATATGGAGCGCGACCGGCCCACTGAAGTTGACAGCATCAATGGGGTTATTGTGGATGAAGGGTGTCGTCTGGGTGTACCGACGCCTTACAACCGGGTTATCTGGGAACTGATGCGCGCCGCAGCCTGACGCCGCGAGCAAGTCTGCTGTTACGGAGGACGATATGCGCGTTGTCACAACGATTTCGGATGTGCGACAAGAGCGAAGGGTCGGGCATGGTTCGTGGGGCCTGGTCCCGACGATGGGGTATCTCCATCAGGGGCATTTGAGCCTCGTGAAGCGAGCGCGACAGGAGAATGACCATGTTGCCGTCTCCATCTTTGTCAACCCAACCCAGTTTGGGCCGAGCGAAGACCTGGCGAGCTACCCCCGTGATCTGGAACACGATCTGTCAGTGCTCGATGCCGCGGGCGTTGATCTGGTCTGGACGCCGACCGTGCAGGAGTTATATCCTCCGAGGTACCAGACCTATATTGAAGTGGAAGCTGTGACAAAGCGCCTCGAAGGCGCGGCGCGCCCCACGCATTTTCGCGGGGTCGCCACGGTTGTCGCCAAACTGTTCAATGTGATTCAGCCTGACCGCGCCTACTTTGGGCAGAAAGACGCCCAGCAAGTTGTGGTCATTCGGCAAATGACGCGTGATCTGAACTTCCCTGTGAAGGTTGTGGTTTGCCCCACGTTGCGAGAGCCGGATGGATTGGCAATGTCGTCGCGCAATGTTTATCTGACGCCCGAACAACGCCGCGCCGCGCCGGCGCTTTACCGGTCTTTGCAGGCAGCAGAGGCAGCCTGGCGCGGGGGAGAAAGAAACGAGGATAAACTTCGCGTAGTCATTACGTCTATCTTGGAGCAAGAACCCGAACTAGCCGTCGAATACATCAACGCGGCCGACCCCGATACGCTGGAAGAAATTGACGGCCCGGCAAACCGCGTCTTACTTTCACTTGCCGCACGGATTGGGAGAGCGCGACTGATAGATAATCTGTTGCTGGAAAGGAGTTGAGCATGTTGCGCACGATGCTGCTCGCCAAGATTCATCGGGCCGCCGTGACGGCGACCCATCTGCATTACGTGGGTTCGATCACGATTGACGCGACTTTGTTGGAGGCGTCGGGTATTCGCCCTTATGAGAAGGTTCTGATCGTGAACGTGAATAACGGTCAGCGATTCGAAACCTATGTGCTTGTGGGGGAGGCGGGTTCCGGCGCAATCGAGTTGAACGGCGCATCGGCGCGCGCCGCCGAGATCGGCGATCTGTTGATCATCATGGCTTTTGCGCTTGTCGAAGAGCCGGTCCCGGCAGAGTGGCTGCCCGTGGTGCTCATCATGGATGAAACGAACCGTATCGTTGAGGTGCGCCGCTCCGAGGAGCCGGGCACGATCTGCCGTTGAATTCCGGGGAGGATCGGCATGTTATTAGCAATTGATATCGGTAACACCAACATCACGTTCGGGCTATTTAACGGCGAGGAACTGATCGAGACGTGGCGCATTGCGACGGTGCATGATCGGATGCCGGATGAATATGGCATCCTGATGACGCAGCTTTTCGCACATCGTGGAGTTCAACCGGCGGATGTGACAGGCGTTGCGATGGCGAGTGTAGTGCCGGCGCTGACCAATGTGTTCCGGCAGGTGAGCCAACGCGATCTGGGCCAGGATCCGCTGGTAGTGGATGCGGGCGTCAAGACGGGGGTGCGGATTCGCTACGAGAATCCGCGCGAGGTCGGGGCCGACCGGATCGTGGATTGCGCGGCGGTGCAGGTCCGTTATGGCGGCCCGGCGTGCGTCGTGGACTTCGGCACGGCGACGACTTTCGACGCGATCTCGCGTGAAGGCGATTATCTAGGCGGGGCCATCTCACCCGGCATCGGCATTGCGGCGGACGCGCTCTTCTCGCGCGCGTCCAGGCTTTACCGGGTTGAGATCGCGCCGCCGGCCAAAGTGATCGGGACCAATACCTCGATGGCAATGCAATCGGGCATTTTCCTAGGTTATGTAGCGCTGGTCGAGGGGTTGGTGGCGCGGTTCAAGCAGGAACTGGGGGACGACATGAAGGTGATCGCGACCGGTGGGCTGGCCGAGACGGTTGCGCGCGAGACAGACGTCATTCAGCACGTGGATCCGTGGCTGACGCTGGAAGGACTGCGGTTGATCTACGCGATGAACCGATAGCAGGTGGCTGATAGCTGATGGCTTATCCGTAGTATAGCCCCTTGTGGGCGTTGTGCGTGTGACGTCCACATGGGACTGTACTACATTACTCAGACCTGGCGCGATCCAGGGCGGGGAGGAGGAAGTCGCGGGCGACGACATTCCAGCTCATGCCGGATGCAACACGCGCGCCTTCGGTAAGGAGCGCTGCCCGATCTTCGTCGTTCTGAGGCAGTGAACCGGCGATGCCCTGGGCCACCTGTAAGCTGTTTCTGAATTCAAGGCCTTCACGTACCGAACGGTCAATCCGCAAGGCGTCCCACGGGCTGACCAGTGACCACTCCGGTGGAATGTATACGTAGTCACCCACGGAGATGGTTACCGCGCCGGCCTCGCCCCCCGCAGAACCGACGAACCCCAGGCTGCCGCAAACGCTCGAGAGGACACATAACGTCCCCGCCCGGAGCGGCTCGAGCTGCGCGATGCCAAACGGCTCATAGATGGATTGCCCGAATTCAACGTCGGAGCCGATGCGCAGATCGGTGAAGCCCATCTCTTCGGGCATCCGCCAGCCGCAGCGCTCGCGATCCCAGCCGAATTGATTGACCAGGATCACGCGCGTTGCCTGACGCCCCCACTGGAATGGCTCGATCTGGTTGAAGTAGAACGGCGTCTCGGCGTCTAGCAGGTCGCCGTTGTCCGCGCGATGAGCGACCGGCCAGCCATATTCCGCCTCCCATTGGTAAATATCTGCCGGGCTGCGTCCGGTGGGCGCGGCGGTTGAGACAATGAAGTGTACGGCGCGTTTGCCTTGCGCGGCAAGGGTCCATTCCAGGTGCTCGAGCACGCGCAAGTCGCGCCAGAACGCTTTGCTGATGACCATGCGCGAGACGTGCGTAAAAACGTAGTCGGGACGATAGCCTAACAGGTTTTGCGCGTAGTCTAGAAGCAGGCCTCGGCTGTGCAGTTTCTGCTCCAGCGTCACGGGTGACGCCGGGATACCGTTGTAAACCAGATCAATCGGCTTGTCGCGGAACACGCCGCCCAGGAATCTCAGCTCATCGCGCACCAGGTCGCCCACCGCAAAGAGCCGGTGACAGACGCCGGCGCGTTGCAACATGCTGTGCTTGTAAAACCAGGATTGGTCGCCGAAGACCTGATCCAGGGTGTAACCCTGCTCCAGCCCCAGACGCATCGCATTATAGAAGCGCGTATCATGCCCCTCGTTGGACTCGACGAGCTGGCGCGCGGTGGCGACTTCGTGCGCGTAAAATATCGTCTTGTAACGGTCCGGGTCGCGCAAAAGGGCGCTGAAGGCGAGAGGCAATCCCAACCACTCGTGCGCGATGATGAAACGGCGGGTATCCGCCGGCATGTCGCCGGTGATGGCCTCGATGGCAGCGAAAAGTGGTTCGCCCGCGTTCAGATAGAAGCTGTATTCCCAGGTGGACTCGTGTTGCGCCGACGGCAGGCCCCAACGCTGCCACAGGAAGTATTTATACCCGTTGATGATCTCGCCAGCGATGCCGCCTGCGTCTACCAGTAACACCTCGTGTTCCACGCCTGCAAAGCTGCGCAGACCGTAGAGAAACTGCACCTGCATCGTCTCTTCGATGGCGCGCAAGGCTGCCGAAAGTTCAGCGGGCGCTTCGTCTACCCCATGAATCGAGGAATAGATGATACGCAAGTGGTTCGAAGGGGCGGTCAGACGCTGCATCTCCAGCGCATTCCAGGTGTTGATCGGCCCGGCGACGATGGTGCGATCTACGGCTTCGGTGTAAGCGGGGGCGCTGAGCAGGCCATCGAGGACGGCCCCGATGCCGCCAAGCTTCAGCCCTGCTTCGTGCGTGGAATGGACGACCAGCATCGGTGATGGCGCGGACATGGGGCTTATCCTCCTAACAACGCGGTGAGCGAGGCGCTGATGACGACGAAACTGAGCACGACGGCGAGAAAGATGTTCGATGTATGGAAGAGCCGCCAGGCTCGGCGCGAGGTGGATTGAATGACCAACTGAATCCCCTGAAGAATGAGCAAGGCCGTGGCGATGGCGACGGGAATCAGGTAAATTGGGCCAAGCCCCGGACGAGTCGCCAGCAAGAGCGCGCATGCGCCGGTCGCCAGGCCGTGCAGAAGGCCCCAAAACGCCGCGATTTTCGGCGTGGTCGTCACCGGCAGCATCGGCACACCGGCGCGGGCGTAATCCTCCCGGTAGACAATGGCGAGCGCCCAGAAATGGATCGGCGTCCAGAAGAACAACAACAACGCCAACAGGATCGCGCCGGGGTCATTCCAGTGGCCGACTGCGGCGCTGCCGCTGAGCACGGCGCAACTGCCCGCCGCGCCGCCGATCACGATGTTCAACGACGTGCGCGGTTTGAGCCAGATCGTGTAGATCAGGACATAGATCAGCGCGCCAAGCGCGAGAAAGAACGCGAGTATGGGGTTGAAGATGAACGCAATGCCGACGGCAAGGAGAATCATCCCTGCGGCGACGGCCAGCACGACTTGCGGTTGACGAATCGCACCGCTTGCCAGGGGGCGCTTCTTCGTCCGCAGCATCTGGGCGTCGCGTTCGCGTTCGATATATTCGTTAATGGCGGATGATCCCATCGCCGACAACGAACCGGTAATTGCTAACAAGATCAGCGGGCCAACCCCTGGCGCGCCCTGAGAAGCGACGAACGCGCCGCCCAGCGCCGAAAGCAGCAACAAGAACACGATGCGTACTTTGAACAACACCATGAAGTCTGCCATATTCAGGCTGCGGGGCAGACCCAACTCTTCGTTTTTCTGAACCATTGCTTTCCTTACTTCACTTCACTTCGCTTCGATGACCCGGCGGCTCTAAATCCTGAATGGATACCGACATCCGGTCTTGATAGAGTACCAGTATGCACCCAACAGGGCGGTTTGTCTGGAGTCTAGCTTCTTGTCGAAGGCCAATCTGTGAGAAAGTGAACGGTTGACACCGCGTCGGCGCGCGGCTATACTCCCGACAGGCACCAATCATACAGCGGAATGGGCCGTATTTCCAATCCGCGGCCTGGGAGTTGGATATGTTGAGTATAGAGACTGCACGGGCATTGAAGGCGGCCGGTCTGGAATGGCTGCCACAAGATGGCGACCGGTTTACCGTGCCGGAAACCGTCTTCGAAAATCGGCCGTTTGTCATCAATGACATGGCGACTATGATCGAGCGCTATCAGGGTCTTCCGGTAGTGACGTTTCACGGCACCCCGGAGTGGGCGCTGGATTTCATCTGGCTGGGAGATACAGTGTGGCTGCCTGCGGAAGAGCAGTTGCGCGAGATGGTGGCTGACCGGCTGGCGGCGAAGAACGCGCACGTCTACGATTTGCTTTACGCGGATCAGCAATTTACCTGCCGGTTTGAGGCAGAAGGCGAACGGTTGGCGTTTGTCGCCGCGCAGGCGGATGAGGTCTATGCCGCGGCGCTGTTGCACTTGATGCAGAAAACGGAGTAACCGGCTGCGCATAGATGCCGATTACTCCGTTCTGTCTTCCCCTTCGTAGTGACGGCTTTAGCCGTTGTAGTGTCACCACAGCGGCTAAAGCCGTCACTACGAAGGGGAGCGACGCGCACTGTGCGGATAGTTCCTTAGATCGCCGGAACCGCTTCGGGTTCTCCGACTGTTTCGGGTTGCCCGAAGTGGTCTGACCCGCTGATGAAGGCGTGAGTCTTGGCCTTGGCGATATCATCCGTGTATTGTTGGGGCGGGCTCTTCATGAAGTAGCTGGACGGCCCAAATAGGGCGCCGCCGATGCCGCGGTCTCGCGCGAGCTTGATACAACGCACCGCATCAATCACCACACCGGCGCTGTTGGGGCTGTCCCAAACCTCGACCTTGACCTCCATGTTCAACGGCACATCGCCGAAGGTCGTGCCTTCCATGCGGATGTAGCACCACTTGCGGTCGTCGAGCCACGGCACGTAGTCGCTGGGGCCGACGTGGATGTTACGCGGGCTGATCTCATCGTCAAGCTGCGACGTGACGGCGTTGGTCTTCGAGATTTTCTTGCTCTCCAGACGTTCGCGCTCGAGCATGTTCATGAAGTCGGTGTTGCCGCCGAAGTTCAACTGATAGGTGCGATCCACCTGCACGCCGCGATCCTCGAACAGGCGGGTCAGCACGCGGTGCGTGATGGTCGCGCCAACCTGGCTCTTGATGTCGTCGCCGATGATCGGCACGCCCGCGGCGCGAAAACGCTCACGGTAGGCCGGATCGCTGGCGATGAACACCGGGATGCAGTTGACGAAGCCGACACTTGCCGCGAGGGCCTGTTCGGCGTAGAAACGCGCGCCTTGTTCGCTGCCCACGGGCAGGTAGTTGATCAGCACGTCGGCATTCGTGTCGCGCAGGACTTGCGCCACATCAACCGGTTCGGCATCTGATTCGGTGATGACCTGGTGCAGGTATTTGCCCAGACCGTCGAGCGTGGGGCCGCGCTGCACGGTGACGCCCTTGAACGGCACACCCGAGAACTTATAGGTGTTGTTCTGACCCGAGAAAATCGCCTCGCTCAGATCCTTCCCCACCTTTTCGGAATCTACATCGAACGCAGCAACGAATTCGATATCGTTGACATGGTATCCGCCCAGGTCAACGTGCATGAGGCCGGGAACCGTGTCTTCCAGTTTGACATCACGATAGTAATGGACGCCCTGCACCAGGCTGCTGGAGCAGTTGCCAACGCCGGCGATAGCTACGCGAACCTTCTGACTCATTTGAAAATTCTCCTTACGGTATGTGTATTGACGAAACAATCTGGAATACAAAAGTAATGGACTCAACCGGGCGGCGCGGTTGACCCCCGGACGACGAGGTCGCCTCTGAGAATGCGATTTTCTGCCACTCCCGACGTAAGTGCATCCACGCAAATTCTGACCGCTGCGCTGCCCAGCTCAGATTTCGGTTGGCGCATGGTGGTGAGGCTCGGGACGCTGTAGGCGCTCAAGGGGATGTCGTCGAATCCGACGACGGAAAGCTTCGCCGGAATTGTCAGGCCAAGCGCCGCTGCCGCCGACAATAGCCCCAACGCCGTGAGATCGTTGTAGCACAGCACGGCGGTCGGCGCGTCCGGCATCTCGATGATGCGCCGGAGGGCTTGCGCACCGTCTTCAGGCCTGCCTTCACCGCCAAAGACCCATCGTTCATCTGCGCTGCCGGCCATCGCGAGCCTGTAGCCGGCGAGCCGCTCCCGGCTGCTCTTGCCGTTTCCCGGGCCTTCGATAAATGCAATCCGCCGATGCCCCAGAGATTGGAGGTATGCCACTGCCGTGGCGGCGCCATCTTCATTGTCCATGCGCACGCTGTAAATGCCCTCGCCGGACTCATGTTTGTTGACCAAGACCAGCGGCCATTCCCCCGGTGTTTCAAGCCGCAGATTGCCGTATTGCGTGCGCGCTCGGCCCGAGACGAGAATGAGCCCATCCACCTGCCGATCGCGCAACAAGAGCAGCGTCTCGATCTCCAGGTTCGGGTCGCCGTGCGACATGGCGAAGAGGAGCGTGTATCCAAGCTCCCGGCTGGTCGCTTCGGCGCCGCTCATGACCTCTGCCACGAAAGGATCGGTGACATCGGTGACGACGACGCCGAGCGTACACGTTCGGCCGGTAACGAGGCTGCGCGCGACCCGGCTGGGCCGATAACCCATGCTGGCCGCCAGCGACTTGATTTCCTCGCGTCGCTCCGGGCTGATGCGGGGATGATCCTGTAACGCGCGCGAGACGGTGGACGGCGCGACGCCTGCGGCCTTCGCGATGTCCGTAATCGTCTTGTTACTCATGTTTGGGAACCAGTCGTGCAATCGTTTGCGCGCATAGGGAAAGTATAGCACGGGTGCCATGACGTGTCAAATTTGCCGCGCAAAGGTTTGCACAAAACCGGTTATTGATTCGCCAGGAGGGCGAGGGCCTTGTTCCACTCTTCGGGGGTATTGATATTCATGAAGGAGAGGTAGTGGGGATCCGACGGTCGTATGAGATCGTCCCCGGCGTACATCACGTTGATGTAGGGAAAAAAGCTGACGAGCCGTCGTTCGCCCGCGATGAGGCGATCTTCGATGGGTTGAAGACAGCGGGCATGGTAGAGCGCGTGCAGCGGTTCCGGCTCCGGTCCTGCGTTGCCCGCAGAGGTGAGGCGAGGCACGACGGCGTCATGGCCGGAGGCGAGCATCCGCATTTCGCGGATGACGTGCGGGTTCACAAAGGGCATGTCTGTCGCCACGGCGAATGCCCATTCGGTTTTAATGGCGCTCAACCCTGCATGAAGCCCCGCGAGGGGACCGGCGTCCGTGAAGCGATCTGAGACGGTGATGAGGGGTATGGGTAGCCCGTGGGCCAGGTGCGCGAACCGCTCGGGGCTATTCGTACTAATCACGAACTCCGCAGCGATAGGCAGCAAACGGTGGATGACGCGCTCAATGAGGGGCGCGCCGTCTATCTCGAGCCACGCTTTGTCGCGCCCCATGCGACGGCTGGCGCCGCCCGCAAGGATCACGATAGATAGATTCGAGGGGAGGGCGGACGCGTGATTCACGCTCAGGGACGAAGTTACTGACATTTTTGCCAAACGCTGAGACATGGGCAACAACAAACCATTTGTTGTTGCCCATGTCTCAGCGTCAGCCCGGAAAGCAGGCGCGAACCTATGCGCCCGCTTTCGTGAGGTAGGTGACCGCCTCGCCAACGGTCGTGATTTTCTGCGCATCTTCGTCGGAGATTGTGCCGCCGAATTCTTCCTCGAAGGCCATGATCAGCTCGACGAGATCGAGAGAATCGGCTTTCAGGTCTTCTCGGAACCGCGCTTCCATCACAATTTCGGACGGATCAGCATTCAACTTGTCCACAATAATGGCCGAAACTTTTTCATAGACTACATCACTCATGAAGAATTCTCCTTAGGTTGTTTGAGATACACGTGTCTCTTGAGATGCGTTGGTTGCGCGGTGTGCAACAGCGACCGGATTTTAGCAGCGGAATGGATGCGCTGTCAACTTACTTGCCGGAGCGTATCGTGCGGCAGCCTGCCCCAATGGTCTTTGACACTCGTGGGGGCGGGTGGTAAGATGGCGTAGGTTTTTGCTTCATATGGCACAAAACACCTGCACGGCGTCCGAGTTGCGGCAGGTTTCACACAATTTCTGCGATGGGAAAGTGGGCATGGTTCACGACCGCCGTAAAGCCGATCACATCCGCATCAACCTGGAAGAAGATGTCCAGTTCCCAGGCCTCACCAATGGTTTCGAACGATATCGCTTGATGCACCAGGCGCTCCCGGAATTGGACCTTGGGCGCATTGATCCCTCCGTTACGCTGTTTGGCAAACACCTGAAACTTCCTTTCCTTATTTCCTCGATGACGGGCGGCGCGGAAGCGGCGCGGGTGATTAACCTGAATCTCGCTCAGGCCGCCCAGGCGCGCGGCATCGCGATGGGGCTGGGGTCGCAACGCGCCGGTATCGAGCAGGCTGAAACGGCGCACACGTTTCGGGTGCGCGATGTCGCGCCTGATATTTTGTTGTTTGCCAATCTGGGGGCAATCCAACTCAATTACGGCTATACGACGGACACCTGTCGGCGCGCGGTGGATATGATCGAGGCGGACGCCTTGATCCTCCACCTGAATCCGCTGCAAGAGGCGCTACAGGCGGATGGCGACCAGAACTGGGCGGGTATTTTGCGCAAGATCGAAACCGTCTGCCGGGACGTCGGTGTGCCGGTGGTGGTCAAGGAAGTGGGCTGGGGCATCAGCGGAGATGCGGCGCGGCTTCTGGTTGAAGCGGGCGTCGCGGCGATTGACGTAGCCGGTTCGGGTGGAACGTCGTGGAGCGAGGTGGAATATCATCGTGCTCAGGATGAAACGCTGCGCCGCCTGGCAAAAAGCTTTGCCGACTGGGGCATTCCCACGGCGGAATCGCTGCAAATGTGCCGGTGCGCCGCGCCTGATCTCCCATTGATTGCCAGCGGTGGAATGCGCACCGGCATCGAGGCGGCAAAGGCACTGGCGCTGGGCGCCAGCGTCGCCGGGCTTGCGTCGCCGTTCTTGAAGGCTGCTGCGGCTTCTGCCGATGAAGTCATTCATACCATAGACCAGCTTGCCTCGGAACTGCGTGTGGCGATGTTCGTTTCAGGCGCGGGAACTGTGAAGGCGCTCCGTGATCCGGGGCGGATTCGATGTGAGACGGAGTGCTGAACGTGCAATTATCAGAAGCTTATGGACGGTTTTTGCCGCTTATCGAGGCCGAGATGCGCTCCGTGTTAACCGGCCCGGACCTTGCCGTAGCCGCGCATTACGGCATGATGCAGTATCACATGGGATGGCTCGACGAGAATCTGGCGCCGATCTCAGTGCCGACGGGTAAACGCATCCGTCCATTGCTTTGTTTGCTGGCGTGCGGCGCGGCCGGCGGCTCGCCCGAAAGCGCGACGCCCGCGGCGGCGGGGCTTGAACTGCTGCACAACTTCTCACTGATTCACGACGATATCGAGGACGACAGCGCAACGCGGCGGCATCGGCCTACGGTTTGGAAGCTGTTTGGATTGCCGTTGGCTTGCAATGCAGGCGACGGCATGTTCAGCCTGGCGCATACCGCTTTCTTCGGGCTGGAGCGCAACGACATGCGCGCAGACCAGGTCCTCGCCGCGTTGCGCATTTTCAATCAAACGTGCGTCGCCCTGACTGAGGGGCAATACATGGACATGTCCTTCGAGGGCCTGGATCATGTCTCCGTCCCTGAATATTTCGCGATGATCGCAGGGAAAACCGGCGCGCTCCTTGCGGCCACCACAGAGATCGGGGCGGTCGTCGCGTCTGCGCCCCCCGAAGTCGTCGCGGAGTATCGCCAGTTTGGCGCAGCGTTGGGCCGCGCGTTTCAATTGCGCGATGACATCCTGGGGATTTGGGGCGATGAAGCCTTGACCGGCAAGTCTGCCGCCAGCGACATCCTCAGCAAGAAGAAGTCACTGCCCGTGTTGTATGCGATGGCGGACGCGAACGTTGGCCCCCAATTGACGCGTCTGTATGCCGGCGACCTCTTCCAGGCGACGGATGTACCTGTTGTCCTCAGCCTGCTCGATCAGGCAGGCGCGCGGGCCTATGTCGAGGCGGAGGTGGACAAGACGACGGCCGAAGCGCGGGAAGCTCTGGCCGGTGTCGCGCCGCAATCCGATGCGGCTTACCTCGCTGCGTTGGGCGAATTGCTGGATATGTTGGCCGCCCGCTTCTCCTGAGTTTTTGCCTTACCTGCCCGAATCACGCTCTGACCGCGGAAATGCGCCAAAAAGCATTACCGAATGCTTACGCGCCCGCGATGCGTGACCTCGCCTACATAAGAAACCGGCATCTTGACGTAATCTTAAGCTACAAAACGACCGGCCGGTCACGTTAAACAGGTGAAAAATGGAAAAGATCAAATCATCGGAAATTACCCCGGAGCACATCTATCTAAACCGGAAACAGTTCATGAAGGGGATCGGCGCGCTGGCCGTGGGCGCTTTCGCCCTGAGCGCGTGCGTGCCGGCACAAACGACGCAAACTGCTGAAGACGCATCCTCCGCCGGCGCTCCTGCGGCCAACGCTGTGGAAGTTGCCGTCGACCCGACTGTCGCGCCAACGGCGGCGCAAGAAACCGATGAACTGGGCGATCCGTTGACCCCGTTCGAATCGGTGACCAATTACAATAACTTCTACGAATTCTCGATGGACAAGGAAGCCGTCGCGCCGCTGTCAAAAGATTTCGTGACGGAGCCGTGGACCCTGACGGTGGGGGGTCTGGTTGGCAAACCGCAGACTTTCAGCGTGGATGACCTGGTGAAGAGCTTCCCACCGGAGGAACGTATCTACCGTTTGCGGTGCGTGGAGGCCTGGTCTATGGTGATTCCGTGGCTGGGCTTCTCGCTGGCAGGCTTGCTGCAAGTGGTTGAACCTCAGTCCAACGCCAAGTACATCCGCTTCGAGACCCTGTTGGACCCGACTCAGATGCCGGGGCAACGCTCGAAGTGGTATGAGTGGCCCTACGTCGAAGGATTGCGTCTCGATGAGGCGATGCACCCCCTGACGATCTTCTCTACTGGACTGTATGGCAAAGACCTGCTGCCCCAGAGCGGCGCACCCCTCCGGTTGGTCGTGCCCTGGAAGTATGGCTTCAAGAGCATCAAGTCCATTGTGAAGATAGATCTTGTGGAGGAAGAGCCGAGGTCGCTGTGGATGAGCGCCGCGCCGAACGAATACGGCTTCTACGCGAACGTCAACCCGGAAGTCTCGCATCCGCGCTGGTCACAGGCGAGCGAACGCCGCATCGGCGAGTTGGGACGGAGGCCGACGTTGCCGTTCAACGGCTATGCGGAAGAAGTGGCCGCGCTGTATGACGGCATGGATTTGCGGGCAAACTACTAATGCAGGCGCGGACCGGGAGGTGGACGCTTCGTAACCCGCGGATGGCGGACGCGCTGCAAGTTGCCGTCCACGTGGCTGCGCTATTGCCGTTGGCGCTGATGATCCTGGATGGGGTGAACAGGAACTTGACCGTCAACCCCATCCAGGACATTACGGCGCGGACAGGCAAGACGGCGCTGACCCTCCTGGTCCTTTCGCTGGCCTGCACGCCCGCCAGTTCTCTGCTGGGCGTGCGAATGGCGCTGCGGTGGCGACGCCCGCTGGGCGTTTACGCGTTTATGTACGCGGCCCTGCATTTTCTGACGTTTACGGTGCTGGACTACGGATTAGACCCCGGTCTTTTGCGCGAGGCGATCTTCGAGAAGCGGTTTGCGCTGGTAGGGTTCGCGGCTTTTGTGTTGCTGATCCCGCTCGCAATCACGTCCACGCATGGCTGGATGCGTCGGCTGGGCAAGCGCTGGCGGAAGCTGCACCGCCTCGTTTATCCGGCGGCGCTCCTCGTCGTGGTGCATTACGTCTGGCTGGTCAAGTCCGATATTCGGGTGCCCCTTGCCTATGGGGCGGTCATTCTGCTGTTGTTTGCCGCGCGCACCGCGCCGGTGAAGAAGGCCTTCGCGCAAACGCGATCGGCTCTTCGGCAGCGCCAGGCCGCGCGGGGTGTGGCTACCACGACTCAACCGGATGTTGTGAAAGAGGTTGCGGCGAAGTCGGGAGATAACGGATCGGTGCAGCCCTCGTAGCGTCTAGTTCGTCTCTGTGCGGCCCGCGACAAGCTTGGCGACGCGTTGGCGCTCCGGCAGCGACCGTTGCGCTCCCAGCACGGTGCAGGCCCATGCTCCCGCCGCGCACCCCCACACGACGGCATCGGCGGGCGGGCGGCCTTCGCTCAGCGCCACGGCGAACGCGCCGACGAAAGCATCTCCCGCCGCTGTGGAATCTACTGCGTCCACTGGGAACGCGGGGGTTGTGTGGGTTGTTGAGCCGTCAACCAGGAGCGCGCCGTTTTCCCCCAACGTGACGACCACGGAATCCACACCTGCCGCCTGCAAGGCCCTGGCGGCTTCACCCATATCTCCAGAAATGCCGGTTGCGCCCGTCAACAGCGCCGCTTCGTGCTCGTTGGGGATCAGATACGAAACATGCTGCAACACGTCGCGACCCAGCGGCTGCGCGGGCGCGGGGTTGAGGATGACCGGGACGCCGTGCGCGTGGGCCAATTCCGCCGCTGCTTTGACCGCAGGCAGCGGTATTTCGAGTTGAAGCAGCACGGCATCGGCGCGCCGGATGATGTCTTCGTGTGCGCGGACTTGCGCCGGTGACACGGTGGCATTGGCGCCGGGCACGACCACGATGGTATTTGCGCCGGCCTCGCTCACCGTGATGAGAGCTACGCCGGTTGATTCCGCGACGCGCTGGATGCACGTGGTGTCTACCGACGCCGCGTGTAGGGTTTCGATCAACTGGTCGCCAAACGAATCCAGCCCGACACAACCGATCATCGTGACGGCTGCGCCTATGCGCGCGGCCGCGACCGCTTGATTCGCGCCCTTGCCGCCGGGCAGGGTGTGAAATGAAGTCCCAATCAGTGTTTCGCCGGGGTTAGGATGGCGGGGAGATTGGACCACGAGGTCCATGTTCAGGCTGCCGATGACTACGATGTGGGCCGTCATCTGATTACCTCGAGCGGGTTTTGAGAGATCTGGGCGATGATCTTCCTGTCAATCTCGGCAAGCGGAAGCGTTTCTATTTCCGCGGCGTTGCTCCATGCCACTTCGGGGTAATATCCGGTCTGCGGTTCGCCACGCACGATGCTACACGACAAGGCTTCGAGCGTGACTCGAAAATGCGTGTAGGCGTGTTTGACCGCTGCAACCGCGTCCCCGATATCCGTGCCAATCGCTAACTGTTCCGTCAGCGCCCGTGCAAGCTGTTTGGCGTGTGCGCCGCCGTCCGATGAGAGCAAGGTGCTGGGGAAGCCCCATAACCCGCCCAGCAGGCCATCGTAGGGGCGGCGCACCAGCAAGCAGCGACCATCTTCGGGGCGAACGATCACGCCGGCGACGGCCCTATGTTCCGGGATACGCGGCTTCGGGCTGCGGACGGGCCGCGCTTCCTCAACGCCAAGCGCGTGCGCCAGGCACAGTTGGTTCAGCGGGCAGCGCGGACAGTCGGGGCGTCTGGGGGTGCATACGACCGCGCCCAGCTCCATCAGGGCTTCGTTCAGGTCGCCATAGAAACCTTCCGGGGCAGACTCTACGAGAGACCGCGCCCGCTCCCAGAGCGCCTGCTCGGTGGGCGTTCGCCGTGGGTCTGTGGTGATATTGTCCACCCGACACAGCACCCGCCGCACGTTGCCATCGAGCACGGGAACCGGTTGGCCGAACGCCAGGCTGAGGATGGCGCCGGCGGTGTATCTGCCGATGCCGGGCACGGTCAACAACGCATCGGGGTTGGCCGGGATTTGCCCCGCGTACTGCGCGATGATGGCGCGCGCGGCCCGATGAAGGTTGCGCGCCCGAGCGTAATAGCCCAGCCCTTCCCAGGCCTTGAGCACGTCCTCAAGCGGGACGGCTGCGAGCGTATGAATATCGGGAAAGCGTTGCATCCAGCGTTCAAAGTAGGGCGCAACGGTTGCGGCCTGAGTCTGCTGTAGCATGACTTCAGAGACCCACACGGCATAAGGATCTCGACGCCGGCGCCAGGGAAAGTCACGCCGTTTTTGGCTGATCCAATCCAACAGGGCGCCGGCTACAAGCGCGGGGTCGGCGTTCAACATACGACGTTCTGTGGTAGACGCAGCGGATGCAACGGGCGCGAACGGCTATTGCCCGACAAGCGCCGGGCCGAGGCATTGTCCGGCGAGCCACAGAACGATGAGCAGGGCAAACAGGGCCCAGGCCCATACGGGCAACCCTAATACTGCCTTACGTGGTTTCTTCTTTTCGACCGGCTTGGGCATTTCAGTCTGGCAGCGCCAGCAAACAAGCTTGTCATCTGGATTCCATGTGCCGCACTTGGGGCAATCCATCTTTGAATATTCCTCCGAGGAAGCGATCAAAAGGTCAGGCAAATCTTAGCACATGCCTCCATTCCTGACAAGAGTGAAGATCAGGCGCGGGCAGTTGATTTGGCGCGCATGGTCAGCAAGAACGCGCCGGATGCGATGAAACGCCCCGCGGCTGAGAGCCACAGCAACGGGCGAATGCCGAGCGAGTTGGCAAGCCCCGCGCCCATGAGCGGGCCGACGAAGGCCGCGCCGAAGACGACGGTCTGGTATAAGGCGATGTAGCGCTCGCGTTGCGTCGGCGGCGTGAGGGTGAGAAGGAGGTTGAAATTCGCCAGCCCATAACCCGCCCAGGCAAAGCCGCTGAGAATTTCGACCGGGATCAGCCACCAGGGGTTGGGCGCGGCCGACCAGATGATGGGGATCAATGGAATGAGCATACCGGTGAACCCCATGACCCAGCGCGCGCCGCGCCGGTCGTTGAGTTTGCCCCAGATTCGTTGACCGGTGATGTTGCCGATCCCGTTGACGGCGGCGAGAATGCCGATTTGCATAGGCGTCGCACCGAGGGTTCGCACGAGGTAGACGCTGAAGAACGGCCCTGCGACCATCAGGGCCAGATTCCAGACCAGCGCAATGGCGCTGAAAATGGCGAACTGCCGGTGGTCGGTGATGACGCTGCGCAGGCTCAGGCGTTCGGAGCGTTCCACGCGCGGCGGTTCGGCGCGTTCCGGTTCTTTGATCTTGAGAAATACGGCCGTTCCCACGAAGCCGATGAGACCGGCGAGGAGCAGGCCGATCTGATAACCCCGCACACCGCCGCCCCGTTCGATGATCCAGCCGGCCACGGGCGTAAAGGCCATCGCAGCCAGCGCCAGCCCGATATTGCGTGAGGCGAAATAGCGCCCGCGAATCCGCTCGGGCACGAGGTCAGCGACGAGCGTTGACCAGGCCGGGTAGCCAACCTGGGAAAAGAACGAGCGCAGCGCGGTCGCCGCAACCACGAAATAGATGATCGTCGGGCTATGGAAGATAAAGGGGAGCACCGCGAGCACCAGCAGGAGAGCCCGACCGATGACGCCGCCCGAAAGCGCAGCGACCCGCTTGCGGCTGGCCGCGCGCTCTGCGAGTCGCGCTCCCGGTATCAGGCCAGAGGCAGCGGCAAGGGTGTTCAACGATGAGAGCAACCCGATCTGCGAATTGGTTGCGCCCAGCGCCATGATGAACGGGGTTGACAAAACTCGCAACGAACGACTCGGAGGCGCTGGAGATGAAGCCGTCGGTCCACAGGATGGCGCGGTTGGCGCGCGCCGCCGGGTCTTCATGCAGGCCGGGCTCGATGGGGCCGGCAATGAAGTCGCCGAGGCGCTGGCGGATAGATTGCAATTCGGCTTTGACGGAGAACACGCCGCCCCTTACGATTCCATTTCGATCGCGAGCGCGACGGCTTCGCCGCCGCCCAGACAGAGCGCCGCCGCGCCACGCGCCAGTCCGCGCGCCTGGAGCGCGTGAATCAGCGTTGTCAGGACGCGCGCTCCGCTGGCTCCGATGGGATGCCCCAGGGCGATGCTGCCGCCATTGACGTTGACTTGCTCCGGGCGCAAAACGAGCGTTCGGATATTCGCCACAACTTGCGCGGCAAACGCCTCGTTGAGCTCGATCAGGTCGAAGTCGGGCGGGCGCATGTCAAGCGAGATCGCCAACGTTTCGAGCGCTAGAATCGGCGCGACAAACAACTCGAGCGGGCGAACGGCGCTCTGTGTGTAACCGAGAATGCGCGCCAGCGGTTTCAGGCCATGCGCAGACGCGTACGCCCTGCGTGTGACTACAACCGCGGCCGCGCCGTCGGTGATCCCGGGCGCGTTGCCCGCCGTCACTGTGCCGCCATCCACGAAGGCGGGTTTCAGGGCCGCCAGCGCCTCCAGGGTGGTGTCACGGCGCGGAGCTTCGTCCACTGCAAATGGGTGCGCCGCATGGGTGAGGAAGCGCTCAGGTACGGCGACGATTTCGGCCTCGAACGCGCCCTGATCGGTGGCCGCAACGGCGCGCCGGTGGCTTTCGAGCGCATACGCGTCTTGTTCGGCGCGGCTCACGCCATACTCCGCGGCAATCCATTCGGCGGACATGCCCATATGTTGATCCTGTGTCGCGCACCAGAGACCATCATGCACCAACGCGTCCTTGATTTCTCCGTCGCCCAGTCGGTAACCGAAACGCGCTTTGGTCAGCAAATAGGGCGCGAGATTCATGTTTTCCATGCCGCCGGCCACGTAGAGGTCGCCATCGCCGGCGCGAAGCAGGGCCGATGCGAGCATCACGGTTTTGAGGCCGGAACCGCACACTTTGTTCAGTGTGACGGCCGCGGTTTCGACCGGCAGGCCCGCGCCGAGGGCGGCCTGTCGCGCCGGGGCCTGGCCTTCGCCCGCCTGGATCACATTGCCCATCAGGACTTCGCTGACAGGCAGGTCACGCGCACCGGCGCGCGCTAACGCCTCTTCGATGACGATGGCTCCAAGCCGGGTCGCCGGAACGAGGCTGAGACCGCCCCCGAACTTGCCGATAGGCGTGCGAGTTGCAGACAGGATCACGACATCATCGTCGCGCTGGGTCATTTTCGTCGCTCCTTGCATATCTTCTGAGGTGATGCGCATCTGAGGATGCGCACTCCGCCGGGGCGAATCCGCTGGAGGGACTACTTCAGGGTGAAGCCCTGCTGGCGTAACACTTCGCTCAGGCCGGCGCGGTGCGCTTGAGACACGCGTCGGGCGGAATGTTCGAGCCAACCGTAATCTTCCATGACGCCCGTTTGCCCGGCAACCGGAACCTGACGGCCGTTATAAATGTCGGAGTCAATCATGACGCGGTCGTATTCGTTTAGTAAAGCAACCGTGCTGTCGTCGTCGTACTGTTCCCAGTTCAAAACCGTGCTCAGCGGCAAACGCGGCTTGGGGTTGGGATGCGCCGCGGGCCAGCCAATCGTCATGCCAATGACGGGAAACGTTAAGTGCGGCATTCCCAGAAGCTCAATGACGGCCTGCGGGTCGTTGCGGATCGCCCCGATGTAACATGTGCCCAGCCCCAGCGATTCGGCTGCCAGTGCGCCATTTTGCGCGGCGATGGCCGTATCCACCACGGCGACCATGAAGTTTTCCGCGAGGTCCGCGACTTGCTGGTAGCCGCGCATTTCACACGTTAAGTCCAGCCGGTGCAAGTCGGCGCACCAGGCAATGAAGAGCGGGGCGGCGGTGATGTGGGCCTGATTGTCGCACAACACGGCCAGTTGGTCGCGCAGGTCGGGTCGGGTCATGGCGATAGCGGTCCACATTTGCAGGTTGGACGAGGTCGCCGCGCGCTGCGCCGCTTCGACGATAGACTGAACTGACTCTGTTGATACGGGCTCATCCGTGTAAGATCGCACGGAGGCGTGGCGGTGCATGAGCTCGATCGTCGGGGATGTAGGTTGTTCGGAAGGCATCTGTTTTCTCGGTGAGTTGGGATGTACGGGCGATCCATCAAGGGTGCTTCCGCCCCTATAAGAACTTCAGGTCGCCACCGGCGCGGCGATGAGCTGCTGAAGCGCCGTGCTTCCATCGCGAATGACGGGGCCATGACCGCAGCAAATCAAGTCAATGTCGAGTGCGGCAAGCTTCTCGATGGATTTGTGGGCTTGCATGTTGTCTTCGCAATAAGCCGGTTGCGGTGAACGCAATCTCCCCACGGGCACAGGCCCGATGGCATCTCCGGCGATGAGAACCCGGTGAACGGGGTGATAAAAAGATGCGTGGCCGGGGGTATGGCCGGGGGTGTGGAACACAACCCAGCCTCCCGGCAGCTTGTCGCCTTCTTCAAGCGGCTGTACGCCGCGCACCGGTTGGTGGGGATAGCGGCCGTAGATCGCCCAGGCCGCAACGCCGACCCAATCCATCAAGCCCGGGTTGCCGGGCACGACGCGCCACGAATCCCGCTCAAATCGTGGCATCTCAACCGCATGGGCGAAGGCGGTTGCCCTGCTGACCGTTAGTAGCTGCGCGAGCCGTCCCACATGGTCTACATCATCGTGAGTAATTGCAATAGTCTGCAACGCCTCCGGCGCGCAGCCCAGGCGGCGAAGCTCAGCGGCAAGGGCGCTTCCGCTCCACGGCCAGCCGCAATCGAAAAGCAACGGCCCATCGCCGGGCGGCAACCATAGATAGGCATTGACGCCGTGGTGCGGACGGCCCAGAAGCCGATGCAGGCCCGGAACGATCTCCATTTAGCTCAGAGTCCGGGCAAACCGAACCTGTCATCATATAATTTGATAGCGCGCATGATCTCCTTTTTGGCCGCTTCAGCGCCTTCCCAGCCGATGGGCTTGGTGCGCGTTCCTTCGAGATCCTTGTAAACTTCGAAGAAGTGCGCGACCTCTTGAAGAAAGTGCGGGGGCACATCTTCTAGATCGTGGTACTCGCCGAACAGAGGATCGGTGGAAGGCACGGCCAGAATCTTATCGTCATTCAGTCCCCGGTCGAGCATCCGGAAGATGCCGATGGGTCGCGCCTGGATAATGCAGCCGGGAAAGGTCGGTTCGTTGGTCATCAACAAGATGTCCAGCGGATCCCCGTCATCGTAAAACGTTCGGGGAATCAACCCGTAGTCGCCGGGATAGTGCAACGAAGAGAAGAGAACGCGATCCAGCACAATCATGCCGGAATCTTTGTGGAGTTCGTACTTGTTACGCGAACCTTTTGGGATTTCAATGATGGCATAAACAATGTCCGGGATTTTCGGGCCGGGACGGAGTTCACGCCAGAGATTCTGGACGGGCATAACGCAATCGCTCCTGAACGTGGGTCTGGAGTCTATCCGTAAGTTCAGCGCCCACACGGGATAAGCCACGACTGGCGGATAGATTCTTAGAAGTGACGCAGCCTCACTATCGGGTTATCTTGATAACTGACGAGCGCTTCGGTAGTCATACCTGTCGCTTTTGCAAGCAGGTCCGGTGTGACGAAATCATCGCGAGTGAGTTTCTTGAGCGCGGTTTTCTCATCGTCCGTCAAGGCGCGGCCGCTGGAAACGCGCTCCGGTTCGGCCAGCAGTTGTGACCGGCACATGTCGCACTGGTTGGCGTGTGCGATTACGATCAAGAGTTCACGTTGTGACATTGAGCTATTCCTGTTGCGCTTCGCGCATTATGCTGACGCCGGCGCTTGCGCCGATGCGCGAGGCGCCTGCCGCGATCATGGCGTTGCAGTCCGCAAGCGTGCGTATGCCGCCCGCAGCTTTGACGCCTGTTTCTGCGCCCACGACGCGACGCATCAGTGCTACGTCCTCTGTGGTTGCGCCTCCCGGCCCGAAGCCAGTGGAGGTCTTGACGTAATCAGCACCCGCTGATTTTGCAAGGACGCACGCGGCGATCTTTTCCCGTTCGCTGAGGTAGGCGGCTTCGATGATGACTTTGAGGCTGGCATCTCCGGCGTGGGCAGCCTGGGCGAGGGCGGTGATGTCGGAGTAAACTGCGACGAAATCACCTGACTGTAGCGCCCCGACGTTGATGACCATATCCAGCTCGCGCGCGCCGTTCGCCACACATTGCTGCGCCTCGAACACTTTTACTTCCGTGGTCGTTGCGCCCAGCGGGAACCCGATCACCGTGCAAACACTGCTGTTGCTGCCAGACAGGATCTCGCTGCACCGCGCGACCCAGACCGGGTTGACGCACACGGTGATGAAATTGTATTCAATCGCCTCGCGGCAGAGTTGGCGAATCTGCGCTTCCGTTGCGGTCGGTTTCAACAGGGTATGATCGATGTAGCGGGCGAGCGCCTCAGGCGAAGTGGGCGGCGGATAAACGGTTTCCGCCGATAGATGCGCGGTGGCCGCGTTGATCAATTCATTCAGTCCAGACAAATCAATAACTTCGTGCATCATCACCTCCTGCGATGGCGTGTTCTCTGCACACCGCGCCCATTATGGTGTCTCTGTCAGGCTCAGATTGGTCAGATCATAGCGCGGGACGACCGACCAGTAGCGCGGCGGCCAATAGGCGGCGATGGCTTCACCGATGACATTATTCATCGGGAGCATGCCCCAGAAACGCGAATCGGACGAGTTGTTGCGGTTATCTCCCATGACGAACACTTCGCCTTCGCCTACCGTCACGGGGGCCGTTGTGTCGCTGCCGGGGTTTGGCCCGAAAGGTTCGGCCATCTGTTGACCATTCACGAAAATTTGCCCTGAGCGCACTTCTACCGTGTCGCCCGGCAACCCGATGACGCGCTTGATGAAATCCCGGCTCGGATCGCGCGGATATTCGAACACGATGACATCGCCGCGACGCGGCAGCCGGGTACACCAGGTTTTGTCCAGGTTGACCTCCAGCGGCGGGACTTCGAGGTGAAAGCCCGGACAGTAGGCATAGCGGTTGACCACCAGGAACTGCCCGTTATGAAAGTTCGGTTCCATGCTGACGCCTTCAATCCGGTAGTTCTGGACGAAGTTGCGAATCAGAAAAAAGAGCGCCAGGGCGAGCAGGACAGTTTGCGCGATTTCCCAGATTGATCCGAGCAAGGCGTTACTCTCTACGGGCGCGGGTGTTGCGCTATCCGACGGTGTGACTTCATCCGGGCCTGCGGCCAGATGCTCAATATCACTCACCGTAAATATCCTCCTGCACGCTTTGACATGGCAACATTATAGCACCTGCGCGAAGTGCGAAGCAATTTGCAGGCCCCGGAAATCGGTTTAGCATCGTAATAGAGCGAAGATCAAATCGGCAGAAAGTCCTTCGAGTGAAGGGCAAACATGATCCGCGTCCGCCAGTAGATCGGCGGGGCCGACGCCGATCACGCGCATTCCGGCGCGACGCGCGCCTTCGACCCCGGCGGGCGCATCTTCCACGACCAGGCAGCAGTGCGCCGGCACGGACAAGCGCTGCGCCCCGACGAGAAATACTTCGGGATCGGGTTTGCCGTGCGTCACGTCCTCTGCTGCGACGACCGCGTCGAAATACGTTCCGGCGTCGAGCGCCCGCAGGACGACGGCGACGTTTTCACGGGGCGCAGATGTCGTCAACGCCTGCCGGTATCCCTCGGTGCGGAGCCGGGTCAGCCAGCCGTGCGCCCCGGGCAGAAACGTGACACCGTGTTCTTGGACCAGCGCTCGATAGCGTTGCTCTTTGTGCATGGCGACCCGCGTCGCTATCTCCGGGGTGAGTTGCGGGCCGAAGATCGTGCGGAGCACAAGATCGTTGCGCTGCCCAAATGTGCCGGCGAACATTTCATGCGAAATATGCACGCCCTCATCCGAGAGCGTTTCTTGCCACGCCTGATAGTGATATGGCCCCGAATCTATCAACGTCCCGTCGAGGTCCCAAAGGATTGCTCCGGGGCGGTCACCATTGTTGCCGTTTGTTTTTGTCATGTCCTGCCGGTTCGCTGTCTCATCAGGATTGTGCGCGTCAAGAAATCATATCATCACAGGGCCTTACTCGCAACGACACGCGACAGGATTCCGATGCGTCGCCGGTTTCGCCGCGCGGCTGCTTTGCCGCCGTCCCCGGTGTGGGCTATAATTATCTTTGAGTCCCCTGAAAGAAGGGGCTGTTTAGCAATCGTAACTCAGCGTGTGGGCCGCGCATGGCGGGAATACAAGGCGCAGAACTGTGGCCAAGGCGTCAGAAAAGGGCGCTGTCAGGGCGGATTCATGGCTGCGTTGCAC